>JAKJEU010000089.1 GCA_022705265.1 Pseudomonadota bacterium
TTTGGCAATGTACAGAGAAGGCAATAAAAGAAATATCCTTGCCTCTGCCAAAGGTCCTAATTCAAGTGGTTGGATGTCAATTTCAAAGGATAAATTAAGAGGTGTGGATGTTTATGGTAATTATAACGGTGGTGCAGCGTTACTTTTAACTCCGAATAAAGAGGTTTCTCAAAATTCTGATATTGCTAAAAACGCTTCTACGGTTGAATTCTTTGGAAACGGACAAAACCTTAGCGACAGTGGTTTTGTTTCTCCAACGGTTAATGTGAGGGGAGAAAACAGAAATTCAAGCGTTAATGTTTATGGTGATATTACCGAAAGTAATTCAAATATGAAAAACGCATCAAATAAAGCGGGTGGGCTTGTTGTAAGAAATTCTGGTGGTACGGAAACAGCATATTTCGTGGGTGATAATAATAAAGGTGCTGGCGGTATGGCAAGGATTGGTTCTTCTGGAAGCAAAGTTGATATTTATGCTAATAAAGATGGATATGGTTCTGGAATGACTGTTGGTAGTACGGTAAGAATCGAATCGAGTGAAAGTGGTGGAAATTCATTGATTGATGTTGTTAATGCTCAGGCTTCTGCAAGAATAAGAGCGGGTCAAGACATTAATGTAAAAGAAGCAAAAAGCTTGGTCGTAAATGCTAACAGTTATAACGGTGTAGGTGCAGGTTCAGGAAATATCAGACAATTTATTTTAGCAGCAATACAAGAAGATATGCCAGCCTTTGCTACGGCGGAAAAAAATATAGGTCATAGTCAATGTATTAAAGAAGAAAAAAATTGTAAAGAATGGAAAAAAGATGCATCAGGTAATTTATATTGGACTGGAAATTATGTTGGTGCTGATAAAAATGAAAAATGGGGAAGAAATAAAGATGTTTATACCGGAAGAATGCATGATTATTCGTTGTATTCCGCTGGTGTTGGACCTGATGGTAAAAAACATCATACAGAAAGTGCAAGACATGTTGGATTTTATAATTTAAGTAAAGAGCCTTCGGATTATGATAAGAATTATGGGTTGAAAAATTCTTTTGATTCTTTTTGGAGTGATTTGTTTAATGGTAATTTAGGAGATAAAGGAAAACATGATGTAAAAGATAGATGGCATGATAACTCTGGTGATGGATTCCTTGGAATCGGAAATATGAATGATAGAGGTCAGTGGTCTAAAAATACTCATGCAATTGAAGAAGGAATGGATTTTCCTGATCAAATTCCTCCAAGTTGGAATAGTGGAGATTATAATTATTAATTTTATTTAAAAATAAAAGGGCGATTTTTTGGCGGAAATCGTCCTTTTTTTAATGAAAAAATGTTTGACAAAAAAATAATAGCAAAAAGTTTATTTTTCTTCATAAGTTTTCCATATTTATCCGATATATTCATAATTGATAAAGGGTTATTATTTCCTTAATCTTAAAGAGTTGGTTTCATTACTGAAATTACCTTATAGAGATAAAAGTTACCGTTCCCTATTTTTTAGGGGTTATTATTTCTGTATGGTTCATACTGTCCCTCCATGGTTTTACCGTGCTTATGGAGGGACTTTTTTTACTTTTAGTAAATAGTTAGAATTAGAATAATTATAAATTGATAAGTCTAAATTTATATGCTATAATCTAATTAAGAAAATAAAAAAAGATGTATGGAGGAAGTCATGAGACAAATTGCATATCTTACATTAATAAGCTTAATAATGATTGCTTCTTATTTATAAACTTTGAATAATATCATTATTGATATATCATAAATATTAAAGATAATATTATAAAGGTGATTGGTAATGAAATCCGAAAATTTTGAAGTCATAGGAATGGGATGCGTTTCTTGTGCTTTGAAAATTGAAAATAATTTAAGTAAATTAAATGGTATAAGCTCTGTAAAAGTTAATTTTGCGACAAAAAATCTTGCTGTTGATTATGATGACAGTAAGATTTTTTTTGAAACCATCGAAAACAAAATAAAAGATTTGGGTTTTTTATTAAAATCAGAAGAAGATGATTTTGAAATCGAATACAAAAAAGAAAGTAATTTAAAAATGTATTTAATTATGTTTTTATCACTTATTCTATTTACTGTATCTATGTCTTTGATGATTTTTGATAAGGGACAAAATTATTTAAAAGATTCGATTGTTTTACAATTTGTTCTTTCAAGTTTAATCATAATTTTGGGTAAAAAATATTATATTAACGGTTTTAAAAATTTATTTTGCTTTTCTCCAAATATGGATTCATTAATTGCTGTTGGTACTTCTTCGGCATATTTATACAGCCTTTATGCCTCTTATATGATTATTTTTCAAAACATTACACTTAATATATATTTTGAAAGTGTTGGTGTTATTATTGCGCTTGTAACCTTTGGAAAATATATCGAAGGTGTATCAAAGGACAAAACCAGAGAAGCAATAAAAAATCTTGTTATGATAGTTCCTAAAAAAGCAAAATTGATAAAAGATGATAAGGAATTTGAAATAAAAGCATCTAAATTAAAATGTGGCGATATAGTCATAATAAGAGAAGGTGAACAAATTCCAATTGATGGCGAAGTCATAAAAGGCGAAAGTTATGTTGATGAATCGAACCTTACAGGAGAAAGTATTCCAGTATTTAAGGTAAAAGATAGTAAAGTTTATGGTGCTACTATTAATAAAAACGGGATTTTGTATGTAAAAGCAACAAAAGACAGTAATGATACCGTAATTTCAAAGATGGTAGAATTTGTAAAAGAAGCAATGAATTCAAAACCAAAAATTGCACGGATTGCTGATAAAGTATCTTTATATTTTGTTCCCTTTGTAATTGTTGTCGCTTTTATGTCGTCATTTATTTGGTATTTAAGTGGAAAAGATTTAGAATTTTGTTTAACCATATTTGTAAGTGTTCTTGTTATCGCTTGTCCTTGTGCTTTGGGGCTTGCGACACCTGTTGCGGTTATGGTTGCAATGGGTAAGGGGGCTAAAAACGGAATTTTAATTAAAAGTGGCGAAGTAATAGAAAATATTCATGATATAAAGACCATTGTTTTTGATAAAACGGGAACTTTGACAAAGGGCGAGCTTTATGTAAGTGATATCTTTGTTAATGATTTTGATGAAAATGAGATTTTAAGGTTAACGGCCTCGTCTGAATTTGGAACAAATCATCCAATTGGTATGGCTATTGTTAAAAAGGGTAAAGAATTAAGTTTGGATTTGATAAAACCATCTGATTTCAAAGCTTTTGCTGGGCTTGGAGTTCGGTCTAAAATTAATGATTATGAGCTTTTGGTTGGAAATATAAAATTTATGAGAAAAAATGACATAGATTTTGAAATATTTGACCGTAAAATTGACGATTTAACCGAAGAAGGAAAATCGTTGGTTTTGGTTGCGATAAATAAAGAAATAAAAGGATTAATTGCAATTTGTGATAAAGTAAAAGACGAAGCGAATGAAGTAATTGAAGCGTTAAAACAATCTGATATAGATTCGGTTATGATTACAGGCGACAATAAAAAAAGTGCCGAAAAAATCGCATCAGAAATAGGTATAAGACAAATTTATTCCGAAGTTTTGCCAGAAGAAAAGGCATTAATAATTGAACAAATTAAACAAGAGGAAAAAGGATTATTGTCTTTTGTCGGTGATGGCGTTAATGATGCTCTTGCTTTGGTAAAATCAGACATTGGAATTGCAATCGGAAATGGAAGCGATGTTGCGATACATTCTTCGGACATTGTTTTGCTTAAAAATAATTTAAAAGATGTCCTAAACTCTATAAAACTCAGTAAAGAAACTATAAAAACTATAAAAGAAAATTTATTTTTTGCCTTTTTTTATAATGTATTGTTAATTCCTATTGCTTGCGGGGTTTTATATAATGTTAATGGAATTTTACTTAATCCTATGATTGCTGCTTTTGCTATGTCTTTAAGCTCTATATCAATTTTATTAAATACTTTAAGGCTTAATAAAATAAGGTTTGATTAATAAAAATTTTGTATAGTTTCAAAAAATAGTTTAAATTATAGATATGAACTCTTTAAATCACACGGTAAAAAAATGAAACAAAATAAAATATTAATAGTTGATGACGAAGCAAAAATAAGGGAAGTATTAAGAGATTATCTTGAAGCTATTGGTTACGATGTATATGAGGCCTGTAACGGAGAGCAAGGGGTTAAAAAATTTGAAGAGGTTTATCCAAATCTTGTTTTGCTTGATTTAATGTTGCCAGATATTAATGGCGAAGAAGTTTGTCAAAGGATAAGACGAAAATCAAGAATTCCAATTATAATGTTAACCGCAAAAGCATCAGAAGAAAATTTGTTAGATGGCTTTGGATATGGTGCCGATGATTATATAACCAAACCCTTTTCTTTAAAAGAGATAAGTGTAAGAATAAAGGCAGTTTTAAGAAGAGTTGAAACGGACGAACTAAGTGAAAAACCTGTATCCTTTTTGGACGGTTATCTTGTCATTGATTATAATACAAGATTTGTTCAAAAAGAAGGCGAAGAGGTATGTTTAACTCCGACCGAATTTAATATATTATCCACCCTTGCAAAATCTCCATACAAGGCATTTAGCAGAGAGCAATTAATAAACTTTGCCTTAAATGATGATTTTTATGGATATGACAGAACCATTGACACTTATATCAAAACGATAAGACAAAAGATTGAACCTAATCCAAAAAAACCAAAACTTATAACCACTGTTTATGGATATGGATATCGTTTTGAAGGCGAATAATGAGTAAGCTTTTTTCAAAGATAACAGCATCATTTATATTAATATTGATGCTTATGCTTGCGATTGCAGTCTCCTTGTCAAATTTTATGTTAGAGACGACTTTTAAAAGCTATGTTGAGGATTTACAGGATAAAAAAATGGCTTTTATCGTAAAAAGTCTTTCTTTAAACTATGACACAAGGCTTTTAAAATGGGATAGAGGTATTCTTGATTTAATTGGTAAAGACGCTCTTGAAAATAATTTGTTGATAAGAATAAAAGATGACAGAGGAATTTATGTTTGGGACGCTTTAAATAATAATGCAACTTGTGGTGATGCAATAAAAAAGACCTTGGAAAATATTTACAGCCGGTCTTCGGTTTTAACTGGTAAATATGTTGAAAAATCTTTTCCGATAAATGTTATGGATATGTATGTTGGAAGCGTTGAAATTGGTTATTATGTATCAAAAAGTTACAGCGACGATGACAAAGGTTTGATTAATCGTCTTAATTTAATGTATTTTTTGATATCAGCTTTTTCTCTTATAATTGCTACGATTGCGGGAATGTTTATTTCACGCGAAATTTCAATGCCGATATCAAAGGTTACGGAAGCGGTAAGTAAGATTTCAAAAAGTGAATTTAAAGACAAACTTGATTTCAAATCAAACATTTTCGAAATCGAAAGTTTGCTCCAATCAATTAACAATCTTGTCATGGCCTTGGATAATGATAAGCATTTAAGAAAAAGATTAGCAACCGATGTTGCTCATGAATTAAGAACCCCTGTCAGTGTTTTGCAAAGCCATTTAGAAGCAATGATTGAAGGTGTTTGGAAGCCAAGTAAGGAAAGATTGGAAAGTTGTTATGATGAAGTTATAAGGCTTGGTAAATTGGTGGAAAACTTAAAAAGATTGGCTGACCTTGACAATGGGAATTTTACGGTTTTGTTCAAAGAATTTTCAATCCACGATTTAATCAAAACAATATATCTTAATTTCGAAGCTGATTTTAAAAAGAAAAATATCGATTTTTCGTATGATGTAAGTTATGGAATTGAAATTATAAGCGATAAGGATAAATTAGGGCAAATATTGGTTAATTTGATATCTAATGCTTATAAATATACTAATGCTGGCGGAAGAGTTGAAATTAAAGGCTTTAAACAAGAAGATGCGGTTATAATCATTGTAAAAGACACAGGTGTTGGAATAAGTGAAAAAGATTTACCATTTATTTTCGAAAGATTTTATCGAACCGACGCATCAAGAACAAAAACCACAGGTGGAAGTGGTATAGGACTTAGCGTTGTGTCGTCTTTGATAAAGGTTTTAAATGGAAATATCGAAGTAAGCAGTCAAATCGGCAAGGGTAGTGAATTTAAAATAACTTTGCCAGTTTAAAAGTTATCATATTTGTTGATTTATATAGCACTTTATTGATAAAGTCATATATACAAGTTTTGTTTTTTTAAAAGGTCAAATATTATGCAACAAAAGAAAATAGTAGCAATTTTTTACGGTGGAAAATCGGTCGAA
>JAKJEU010000090.1 GCA_022705265.1 Pseudomonadota bacterium
CTGATGATAAATCTAAACTTGATGAATTAAGTGATAAAATTGATTTAATTATCAGTGAAAATAATCAAGAGCATAGAAAGACTCGTGTCGATAAAAATGGAGTCGGTGCGGGTCTTGCTTTGGCGACTCAATTTATATCGGCGTTGGTGGTTGGAATTTCAATTGGAATATTTTTAGATAAAATATTTGGCACTTCTTATATATTTTTAATAATATTTTTATTTTTTGGAGTGTTTGCTGGTTTTTTAAATTGCTATCGTTTTGAAAAGAAGTATAATAGTGATAATAAAATTGTAAAAAAAGATTTCGAGGACAAAAGTGGCTGATCCAATTAAACAATTTGAAATAAAACCTTTAATTCCAATCAAAATGAATGACATTGATTTGTCATTTACTAATTCTTCGTTGTTCATGGTTATTGCTGTGTTTGTTGCAATTTTCTTTTTATTTTATGCGACAAGAAAAAAATCAATTATTCCTGGTGCTTCTCAAAGTTTTGCAGAGGTGCTATATCAGTTCGTTGATAGCATTATGATGGAAAACATTGGGATTGAGGGTAAGAAATTCTTTCCTCTTATCTTTACTATATTTCTTTTTATAGCTTGTGGTAATTTAATTGGGGTTATTCCTTATACTTTTACTTATACTTCTCATGCCTCTGTTGTTGGTGGTGTTGCTGTATTTTCGTTGATTTTAAATACAGTTGTTGGAATTAAGAAAAAGGGTTGGGGTTGGCTTCATACTTTTTTACCTCATGGAACTCCGATAATTGCGGCGCCGATTGTGGTTCCAATTGAAATCGTTTCATTTCTTTCAAAGCCATTCAGTTTGACGGTTCGTTTGGTCGCAAACATGATGGTTGGTCATATTATGTTAAAGGTTATTGCCGGCTTTGTTGTAAAATTAAAAGCGTTTGGTTTTGTACCTTTGATATTTATTTGTATATTGGTTTTGTTTGAGGCGGGTATTGCCTTTTTGCAAGCCTATATTTTTACTGTTTTGTCTTGTATCTATTTAAACGAGGCATTGCACGATCATTAATCTCAACTTTAACTTTTCAATAAAAGGATAAATAAAATGGATGTAGAAATTTATAAAAGCATAGCTCAAGTAGGTAAGTATATTGGTGTTGGTATGTGTGCATTAAGTATGCTTGGAGCTGCTTTGGGGGTTGCAAAAATTTGGGTTGTTATCATTGAAACAATCGGCCGTAATCCTTCTGTAAAATCTGATGTAAGTATTTATGGTTGGGTTGGGTTTGCGGTTACCGAAGCGATTGCTCTTTATGCTATGGTTTTGGCTCTTTTAACTTTATTCGACAAATAATTTAAGATAATAAAAAAAGGTCTTTTAATTATGCCTCAACTTGATCCTACATGGTTCCCATCTCAGATTTTTTGGCTTTGTTTATGTTTTATGTTAATGTTTATTGGTGTAAAATTTATTATGCCAACTTTTGATAAAATATTCATGGCAAGAAATAAAATAATTGACGATAACATTAAGGTTGCTTTTGAACTTCGTGATGAGGCAAAGAAAGTGTTAAAAGCATATGAAGAAGGAATTGCTTCTGCTAATGAAAAATCGGATATCGTTTTGCAAAATGCAAGGCAAGAAATAAATGATTTTTTAAAGGAAAAAGAAGAAGAATTTAATGTTAATTCGTCTAAAATGTTAGAAGAAAGTAATGTAAAGATTAAAAAGGCAAGTCAAGAGGCTTTTGAAGAAGTAAAAAAAATGTCAGTTGACCTTACTATGATGATTTATTCTAAGGTTACTAATAAAGACATTTTAAAAGAAGATGTGGAAGAAGCAGTAAATAAAATAATGAAGGGGAAAGATTCATTATGATTGGTGAAGAAAAAATTGTTGCCGAAATACATGAAGTAGCTCATGGTGAAGAACATCATAGCGAGATTTTTTATCAATCGCCTGAATTTTGGATATTTGCTGCTTTTTTAATTGTTGTTTTCTTGCTTTTTAAAAAGGTTAAACATGGTTTTTTAATTTCTATGAAACTTCATGCTGAAAAAATTCGTGAAAAGCTTTCGGAAACAAGGGCAATTCGTGATGAAACTCAATCTGAACTTGTAAGTTGTCAAAAAAAGTTAAGGGAAATTCAAGCCGAGATTTCCGAAATTGTTTCTGATGCAACGGAAACAGCAAACAGATTTAAAAGAGATGCAAAAAATGATATTGTGTCTATGATGAAAATTAAGGAAGAAAAAGTAAAGGATAGAATTAGGCTTGATGAGCTTGAATTTAAAGCAAAAGTAAAAAGAATGCTTGTTAGCACTTCTGTCGCTTCTATATCAATTCTTCTTGAAAATCATGAAATTGATGACACGGTTTTAATTCATAATACTATTAATGAATTTTCCGATATTTTGAAAGAAAAAATGTAAATTTGTTTTTTGAGTTTTAAAAAAAAGCAACCTTGTTAATTTAAGGTTGCTTTTTTTATTATTTCTTTTTTCTCATCATTATTTGAGTAGCAGTTATATTTGACACGAATTTATTAAATGGCATGGATTGTATCCAAACTCTTCCTGGTCCTTTGATGGTGGATAAAAACAAACCTTCACCACCAAAAATTTGGGTTTTTATACCACCTGCCAAAGTAATTCCAACTTTCATGTGTTTGTCATAGGCGGCAACACTTCCTGTTTCAATGTGTATTTCTTCGTCTTCTTCTAAATATATTTCTTTGCAAGAGCCTCCAACATGGATAAAAGCAACGCCATCGCCTTTAAGTTTTTGCATAAGAAAGCCTTTCCCACCAAAAAATCCAACGGTAAGACTTTTTTGAATATAAAAATCAACAGAAGTTCCAAAACTTGCACAAATAAAGGCATTTGATTGGCAAATAATTTCACCATCACTTAAAGATATTGGTACAATATGTCCTGGATAAGGGCCAGCAAAAGCAACTTTTTTAAAAGATTGTTTGTTTCGGTTTATGAAACCAGTAACAAACATATTTTCGCCCGAAATAGCTCTTTTTGTTGCGCCAAAGAGTTTTGAAAAAATGTTGCTTTTTCCACCATTTCCGAGCATTGCTTCCATTTTTATATCGCCAGATTTGAACATCAAAGAACCAGCCTCAGCAATAACACCTTGGCCAGGGTTTAAAGATATTTCTAAAAATTGTAAATCTCCGCCACAAATTTCATAATTTAAATCGTATTGTTCCAATTTTAGCCTCCTTTATATTTTACTTGGGATAGTAAACATCTTATCGCTTCTTTTTGATTTGATTTTTTCGATTAGTCGACCTTGGAAAAGCATGATGCCAAGACTTTGTCCAACTTTTAATGCCTTTTCGCTATCGACATGGCATAATATTATGCTTTCAGGATTGTTGTTTTTTAATGAATATTTATCAAAACTTTTTTCATCATATTCGTTAACCCAAGGTATTTTTATTAAATCAGCACCAAGTTTTTTGCGGTCAATTAAAGGTAAGGTTTTATCGTTAACACCATCAACGGATATTTTATATCCTCGTTCTTTTACATAATTTCTTGCGGTTATGTAATAATCAATGTCCTTAAAAATATCAACGACATCAAGTTCGATTACAATAGTGCTTCTTGCTCTTGGGTTTATGTTGTCATCAAAATGAGTAAACTCAGAAGAAAGTATAGAGCTTACATTCATATTAATGCTGAAATCTTTGTGGTATGAGCCATCATCATGTCTTGATATACAGTTTAGAAGCTTTTTATCTAAAACCTCTGTTAAGTGTTTAAAAAGCCAGTTTTCTTTTTTAATAATTAAATCAGGGATTATAGATTTCTTAACATCATGGATTGATATATAAACTTCTTCGAAAAAAGTAACTGGAAAGGCATCTCCGATAATTGAGCAAACTTTTTGAGTTCTTATCATGCTTGAAATATCAGACATATTAAGAGTGTTTTCAATCTTGCTTAAAGTTTTAAGGTCAAGATATTCGTCTTTTTTAAAAAAGCTTTCGTCTTTGATATGAACAATATCTTGTTTATATTCTTCTTTTTTGCTTTCTTCTTCGATTAAGTTAGATAAATTTTCTTTTTCCAAAGCTTGATTAATTATTAATTTTGCTTCTTCAATGTTATCAAGAGAATAAAATGAAATAAATTTATTCGATTTGACAACATTTTCCCCAGAATAAATATAACTAATTCTGTGTGAAATTACTTTTACCTCATCGCTACTTAATTTTGGATAAAATACAAATAAATCATCATTTTTCATTGAGATAATTTGGTAAGTATCATATTTGTTAATTGCATTATAATGATTTTTTATAAAGGCAATGTTATCTTTGGTTTTGTTCTTTTGTGATAATTTAGACACGGCGACATGGACAATCATTTCGTCGTTGTCCATCATTTTATTAAAAGCTTGGATTAAAGTTAAATTTTGCATTATTTTTTAACCTTGATAATTAAAAGTTGTTTTTAAAGCTTGGGTCTTTATCAAGCATGTTTAGGTTGAAGCATTTATTTCGATTTTCGCCTTCAATCTCTCTTTTTCGTTCAGCACATTCAGCAAGGCTACACTTGCTTCCGAATTTACAGTTGGTTTTAGAAAATACAGCATTAATATTGTCGACATAATAACCTTGGAAAAGCTCAATTCCAAGTGCATTGCCAAAGGTTAGGGCTTTGTCGCTATCAGCTCTTGAAAGGATTATTTTTTTGCCCCCAATTTTAAAAGCAAGCTCTTTGATAAGGGTGTGTTTTCTGTTTTCTAAAAATTCTTCGTTCCATAATATTTTAACATAATTAGGTTTAAAAAGATCCAAATCCACGAATTCAAGTTCGGATATGTTAACGCAATCGATTAAAACTTTATGACCGTTTTTGTTTAAGATTTCTTTTGCTTTAAGATATCCAGAAAAGTTATTCAAAATATCAGTGGTTTGAAATTCGGCTATGATTTTGTCTTTGCCCTTCATAAATTGTATAAATTCAGGTGATAATACCGAATTTATATTAAGATTAAGGCTGATTTTTGGTTTTTTAATATTTTCATTTAATTTTGGTATGATTTCAAACATTTTCAAATCCAAACTTTCAGTAAAGTGTTTGAAAAGCCAAAAATTTTCGGTTAAGTTAACATTTTTATAAAGAATTTCGTTTAAATGTTTGATGGATAAAAAATATTCTTTGAACACTATTTCGAACTTCTTACCTTTAATAATCTTTGCAACAGCTTGTCTTCTTATAGTTTCGCTGATATTTTGTTCTTTAAGCTTTCTTATAATATTATTTAAAATTTCAGGGCTTAAATCTTGTTTTGTGTCGTTGTTTGGAATGTTTTTCACCAAAGCATTATTAATCGAATTTGCAATATCGCTTTTGAAAATAGGCATTTCAAATTCAAGATTATATGTTTTAAATAAGCTTCTTCTTTCTTTTTGAAAATACATATCTTTATCAAGAACATTTGATATTTTTTGGATAATATCATCGATTGCGGTTAAGGATAAATTTCGACCTATTAATACTATATCACCTTTGCCAAGAGAAAAAAGAGTGGTTTGCAAAATAGGGGATATGTTAAGTGCGACCTTGTATGCAAAATTTAAATTAACATTTTTGCTTTTTCCTTTAAGTTTTGATAAAGCTATGAAAATAGCTATGATTCCTTTCGGGCTTTTTTCCACCCGAGCCAAAGTATCAATTAATTGTTTTTCTTTGTTTATAATCATTTTTTTGTTTTATGCCTGTATTTTTAATTCCTAATTATATAATTTACCAAAATAATTATATGAAATGTAATAAAATAATGTAATATATAAAAAATAATATATTTTTTTATCAAAGGAATTAAAAAAATGGCGATGAAGTATATTGTTTATAAGACAAATGAAGGGGAAGTTCCTCTTATTTTTCCGAATTCTTTTTGTCATAAAGGCATATGTAAGTCTATTGGTGAAGATGTTATCGTTTCGGCTGGTTTTATCAAACAAAATCAAGATGGTTATCTGGAATGTTATGGAAAAAGCGTTTCTTTAAAGTTAAAAAGCAGAGAACGACATGACACAATCCTTATTAACCATTATCTTTCGTTAAATTCGGTTTAATATAGGTTTAAAAAAATGAAACTTACAACTTTAATTGATAATTGTGTTTATAAAAACAAACTTTTATCTGAACATGGGCTTTCGTACTTTGTTGAGGTTGATGGTTTGAAAATTCTTTTTGACACTGGGCAAAGCGATAATTTTATAAAAAACGCAAAAATTTTAAATGTTGATTTGACTTTGGTGG
>JAKJEU010000091.1 GCA_022705265.1 Pseudomonadota bacterium
TTGTGATTTTGCCTCAACATTTAAAAGCATCAACGACATAAAAAAAATTGTTATAAATTTCATTTTTTATAATCCAAATTAATAATTTTATTGTAGTATGATAAAACATTTTAAATTTAAAAGTAAGAGAAAATTATGGCAAAGTACTTTTTTTGTGGGATTGGTGGGGTTGGAATGAACCCTTTGGCCTTTATTTTAAAGGAACAAGGCAACGAAATCATCGGTTCGGACAGAAGTTATAAAAAAAATTATGGAATTTATAAAACCATTGACGATGCGAATATAAAAGTATTCCCACAAGATGGTAGCGGAATTGATGAAAGCGTCGATTTTTTCATTGTTTCGACTGCGGTTGAAGAAGACAATCTTGATTATCAAAAAGCTTTAAAATTAGGTATAAAAATCATAAAAAGACCTGAATTACTTGCAACACTTATAAACGAAAGCCCTAAAAGCATCGCTGTTGGCGGGACAAGTGGAAAAACCACAACCACAGGAATGATTGGACATATGTTAAATATTTTAAATAATAATCCTTTGGTTATTAACGGCGGGATTATGACAAATTACAATCAAACTTATCTTAATGGAAATGGTATATCCGTTGCCGAAGCAGATGAAAGCAATGGAACGATTGAACTTTACGAACCTACATATTCACTTATAAGCAATATTTCGCTTGACCATAAAAGCCTCGAAGAATTGTTAGAATTATTTACAAATTTCATCAAAAAAACCGAAAAAAAATGTGTTTTAAATGCTGATTGTAAATTTTCTTTTGGTCTTATTAATGATGAAAATAAAGATAAAGTTGTAACTTTTGGTATCGAAAACGATTTAGCTGATTTTAATGCTTACAGCATAAAACTTGGGGCACAATCTTCGGGTTTTTCTTTAAAAGGTGTTGATTTCACCATCAATATGGCGGGGATTCACAATATTTATAATGCTTTGTCTGCGGTTGCGGTGTTAAATATTAATGGTTACGAACTTGAAAGCATTGCTAATGCGTTAAGAAGTTTCAAAGGCATTAAAAGAAGAATGGAATTTATCGGAAGCTTTAATGAAATTGATGTAATTGATGATTTTGCCCATAACCCTGATAAAATTGCTAATGCCATTAACTCAGTTAAGCCATATTGTGAAGGGCGACTTATTACAATATTTCAACCTCATGGCTTTGCTCCGACAAGGCTTATGAAAGATGGATATATTGAATCTTTTGTCTCTACTCTTTCAAAAAATGATATAGTCATAATGCCTGAAATTTATTATGCTGGTGGGCAAGTGGTAAGGGATATTTCCGCAAAAGATTTAACCAGCGAAATTGAAAAAAGTGGCATTAAATCTTACTTTTTTGAAAATCGCGCTGACATTTTGGCCGTTTTAAAAGAAATTGCAAAACCAAAGGATAAAATCATGGTAATGGGGGCAAGGGATAATTCTTTGAACGAATTTGCAAAAGAAATTTTGGAATTTATGGAAAATTAGTTTTAAGGACAAAAAATCATGAAAATCGGTTTTATTTCTCCTGCTTCTCATGTTGTTTATGAAGACATTAAAAACGCGATTAATTATTTTGAAAACCAAGGTCACAAAATAGTTTTAAGCAAAAACATATATAAACAAGAACGATTTATGGCAGGAAGTGATGAGGAAAGATTATCTGACCTTCATGATATGTTCGCTGACAAATCGGTTGATTTTATAATCGCAACCCGTGGGGCATATGGTTCACCAAGGTTGCTGGATAAAATTGATTATGAATTAATAAAACAAAACAAAAAAGGCTTCATAGGGCTTAGCGATGTAACCGCTTTATCACTTGCTATGTATAAAATGGCTGGACTTTCTTCTTATACTGGCATGGTTATAAAAAGCGATTTTAAGGACGAAACTTTACCACCTCTTTTAAAACAAAGCTTAAATCATGCCCTTAACCACCAAAAACAATCTTTTAAAGACCTTGAAATATATAACAAGGGAAAAGCCGAAGGAATATTAGTCGGCGGAAACCTTACCATGATTATGTCTTTGATGGGAACTCCTTATGAAGTCGACTTTCAAGACAAAATTTTGTTTATCGAAGAAATTGGCGAAGAACCGTTCAGAGTGGATAGAATGATTAACCAATTAAGGCTTGCTAATGTATTTAATAAAATAAAAGGCTTGATAATTGGTGATTTTACAGTAAAATTATCAAAGGATAAGCTTGATGGTACTTTGGATGAGGTATTTTATGAACAATTTAAACATCTTAATATCCCTATTATCAACAACTTTTTAAATGGACATATAAAAGAAAAATATTTGCTTAAAATTGGTGCAAAAATATTTTTAGACTGTGTTAACGGAGAAATTCATGAAATGTAAATTACTTTCACCTGCTGGGGATATTAATTCTGGCTATGCTGCTATCGAATATGGCGCTGACGAAATATATCTCGGGCTTAAACGATTTTCGGCTCGTGGTCTTGCCCATAACTTTACTCCTGATGAGCTTGATATTTTTACTAATTTTGCAAAAAGTAAGGGAAAAAGAGTTTTCTTAACTCTTAATACTTTGGTTCGTCAAAAAGATTTAAAAGAAGTAATCGAAGTTTTGAACATTGCAAAAGATGCAAAAGTCGACGGCATAATTGTTCAGGATTTTGGTATCGTCAACATTATAAATCAATATTTCAAAGACGATTTTGAAATTCATGCCAGCACTCAAATGGCTATTCACAATCTTGACGGTGCTAAGGCTGCCGAAAAGCTTGGTATAAAGCGAATTGTTTTGGCTCGTGAGCTTTCTTTTGATGAGATTGAACATATTGTAAAAAACACCACTCTTGAAACCGAAGTCTTCATTCATGGTGCAATGTGTTACAGTTATAGCGGGCTTTGTATGTTTTCTGCATTAAAGAATAATTTAAGCGGAAATATGGGGCTTTGCACTTATTCTTGTCGTGAAGCTTTTGGCGACAAATTACATTTTTCAATGAAAGATTTATGGGTTGGCGAAGATATCCTTAAACTTCAAAAAATTGGGGTTACTTCCTTAAAAATCGAAGGAAGAAGAAAAAATCCTCTTTATGTTGGCGCTGTTACTGATTATTATCGCAAAATACTTGATGGTAAAGATGCTCATAAAGAAAGCGACGATTTAAAAGTTATTTTTTCTCGTGGTAACCGCCCTCTTGAAACCGACAAACCAATTGACAAAGAACATTCCGGACACAAAGGACTTTTAATTGGAAAAATTTTAAGCACAACAAAAGATTCCTTTACTTTTAAAACTGTTCGCGGTTTTGGAAAATATGATGGACTTAAAATCGAAAGCGACAATTTGCTTGAACTTTTTGGCTTCCCTGTAAAAGAAATCAAGGTTAATGGTAAAAAAGTAAACAATGTTGAAAAAGGCGATTTTGTTGAAGTTTGTTTCAAAGATGGCGAAATTAAATCCAAAAAAATCAAAAAAGATGATAGAGTTTATCTTGCCTCAGACAGCAAAGTTAAATCTTCTTTTTCTTATGAAATTCCAAAAGAAAGCAACTTTGTCTCAAAAATTGCAATTGATGTTGAAATCGAAGTCGATGACGATTTGTTGATTGGAAAAACCGAATATTCAAAGGCCGAAATCGAACTTTCAAAAATTGAACCAACAAAAAATCCGTCTATTGTTTATGACAATGCAAGAAAATCTTTTGATAAAACAAAAGAAACAAGTTATGTGGTAAGAGATATTAAAATCAAAAACAAAGGCAATATTTATGTTTCTGTTTCTGACTTTAATGCTTTAAGAAATGAACTTTTGAATTTTGAAATTGCCCCTACCACCCACAAAGAAATTGAAATTGAACCTTTAAAAATTGAAGCAAGTTCTGACAAAGTAAATTGGATTTTAAAAATCGACGAAGAACCTTCAAAATACAAAGGTATAATTCAAATGTTTAACGAAGTTGTCGTGGACATTGATACTGATTTTTCCTTTATGGACAAAGACAAAGTAAGAATTATGATACCAACAATTTCAAGAGATGGTAAGGCAGAGAAAAAAGCAAAAGATTATTACAATCAAGGATACAGAAAATTCATGATTGATAACATTTATGGTTTAAGTTTATTGCCAAAAGATGCTGATTTAAAAGCTTATTACAATCTTTATTGCTTAAATCAATTTGCTTATTTTGACAGCATTCCTTTCACAATAAGCCCAGAAGATAGCGAAGAAAATATCGCTGAATTGGTTGAAATATTCAAAGACAAAGCAATCTTGCCAGTTATTTATAATCCTCCTTTGTTCATAAGTGGTAATAAGGCGTTTGAAGAAGATTATAAAGATCTTGGCGAATATGAATATATAACAAAAAAAGATGTTTATTATGTTGTCGAAAAACAATATAAAAACAGAACCGAACAATTGAAAAAAATCGATGCAAAAACAAGGATGATTGACCTTACTTTTGCAAAAGTTGATTTCAAAACCATAAAGGACATAATGAAAAATTCATAAATAATTGTTTATAATTTTTAAATTATGTATTTTAATAATATATGTAACAATTTTAACAAAAAAGGACACTAAGAAATGAAAGTTTATTACGACAAAGATTCTGATATAAATTTAATAAAATCTAAAAAAGTTGCTATTGTTGGTTATGGAAGCCAAGGTCATGCTCATGCTCTAAACCTTAAAGATAGCGGTGTCAAAGAAGTTGTCGTGGCTTTAAGAGAGGGTTCTAAATCTGCTAAAAAAGCTGAGGCAGAAGGTTTAAAAGTTATGAATGTTGCTGAGGCTTCTAAATGGGCTGATGTTGTTATGATGCTTTGCCCTGACGAACTTCAAGCTGATATTTACAAAAACGAAATTAAGCCAAACTTAAAACAAGGTGGTGCTTTGGCCTTTGCTCACGGGCTTAACATTCATTTCAACCTTATCGAACCAAGAGAAGATATGGAAGTTTTCATGGTTGCTCCAAAAGGCCCTGGTCATACTGTTCGTTCTGAATACAAAAAAGGTGGTGGCGTTCCTTGTTTAGTTGCTGTTAATGATGCAAAAACCATGGATTTGGCTTTGGCTTATGCTTCTGCTATTGGTGGTGGCAAATCTGGCATTATCGAAACAACTTTCAAAGAAGAATGCGAAACCGACCTTTTTGGTGAGCAAGCTGTGCTTTGCGGTGGTTTGTGTTCATTAATTAAATCTGGTTTTGAAACTTTGGTCGAAGCTGGATATGCCCCTGAAATGGCTTATTTTGAATGCTTGCACGAAGTAAAACTTATCGTGGATTTAATTTACGAAGGTGGTATGGCTAATATGAGATATTCTATTTCAAATACCGCTGAATATGGCGATTATGTAAGCGGACCTCGTGTTGTTGATGCTGGCGTTAAAGCAAGAATGAAGGAAGTTTTGACTGATATTCAAACTGGTAAATTTACTTCAAATTGGATTAGTGAATGCAAAGCGGGTCAACCTTCATTTAAGGCAATGAGAAAACTTAATGCTGAACACCAAGTCGAAGAAGTCGGTGCAAAATTAAGAGCAATGATGCCTTGGATTACCGCTAACCGTTTGGTTGATAAAAACAAAAACTAATTAATAAATAATTATTTTTAAAGAGGGTCTGGTATTTTTGCCAAGCCCTCTTTTTTTAATATATAAATCAAATTATCACATTTTTTAATTTTGAAACATTCTTACAAAAGAAATTTCTTAAATTCTCATATATAATTTTATCTTTTATGGAATCTATATCGCACCACTCTAATTCATAATCATTTTCTGGGTTTATTTTGCTATCATCTAATGATAATGCTATAAAATAAGTGGTTATAACATCTTTTCCCAAACTGTCCTTATATTCCATAAAACCAAAATCACCAATTATTTTTACCTTTAATCCCGTTTCTTCATAAACTTCCCTTAATGCGCAATCTTCAAGAGTCTCTCCTACTTCTAAATGACCTTTTGGAAAAGTTGCACCATCATTATCATTCCTATATAAAAGCATAACTTTATTATAATCATCTTTGCTAATTACTACACAACCTGACTTTTTTGTAATCATTATTTTATCCATATACTTAAAAACC
>JAKJEU010000092.1 GCA_022705265.1 Pseudomonadota bacterium
CAAATATGTTTAAAAAAGTGATTGAAAGAGTTCCAAATTCTGATAAAGCAATATTTTCATGTCATTGTCATGATGATTTGGGCTTGGCGGTGGCTAATACTTTGGCTGGTGTTATGGCGGGTGCAAGACAAGTTGAAGTTGCGGTTAATGGTATTGGAGAGAGAGCAGGAAACGCTTCCTTAGAAGAGGTGGTAATGGCTCTTAAAGTTCGTAAAAACTATGCTCAAATCGAAACTGGGATTAAAAGCGAAAAAATTACGAAAATTTCTCAACTTGTTTCAACGGTTACGGGATATATTATTCCTCCTAACAAGGCGATCGTGGGTGCGAATGCGTTTGCTCATGAATCTGGAATTCATCAAGCGGGAGTTTTAAGAAACCCTGAAACTTATGAAATTATTACTCCTGAAACTGTTGGTAAGACTTCTAATGATATGGTTTTGGGTAAACATTCTGGATCAAATGCGTTTAAGAAAAAATTGGAAGAATTATTACCTGAAAAACTTTCTGACGCTCAAATTGATGATGCTTTCAAAAGATTTAAAGATTTGGCTGATAAGAAAAAAGAAATTTATGACGACGATATTTTGGCTTTGGTGGGCGACCAATTCCGTTCAAATGACAGATTGAGATTATCTTCACTTTTGATTGTTGCTGGTTCAAAACAAAGACCGCAAATAGCAGCCTTAGAAATGGAAATTGATGGCGAGGTCAAGGCAATAACTGCAACTGGTGAAGGTCCTGTGGATGCGGCATTTAATGGTATTAAGGAATTGTTCCCTCATGATGCTGAACTTTTGTTGTATCAAGTTAATGCAGTAACAAAAGGAACAGATGCTCAGGCTGGGGTTTTGGTAAGGCTTTCAAGTGATAATAATGTTTTCAATGGTCATGGAGCTGACAGCGATACTATGGTTGCTTCGGTTAAGGCTTACATTAATGCTTTGAACAAAATGCTTTATTTCCAAAATAAAAATGCCAAGAAATTTGGTTAATTTATTTTAAATTGTTTTAAGAGGGGTTGTTTTTCATAAAATAGCCTCTCTTAATTTTATGTTGAAAATAGGAAAAATATGATACAAAAATCCTTTAAAATAGGCAATATCCCAGCAATTTTATATGGAAAACCATCGGATAAATTATTTATTGCGGTGCATGGAAATATGTCGAATAAATCTGATGACATAATATTGTTATTTGCAAGTGAAGTAGTTGAAAAAGGTTATCAAATGCTTAGTTTCGATTTGCCAGAACACGGAGAGCGAAAAGAGGATAAAGCATATCCATGTAAAATCCAAAATTGCATAAAGGATTTAGGGCAAGTTATGGAATATGCAAAAAGTTTATCAAAGAATATAAGTCTTTTTGCATGCAGTCAGGGTGCTTATTTTTCTTTGGTTGAATATGAAAATCATGATTTTGATAAATGTTTGTTTTTATCTCCTGTAATTGATATGGAAAAATTAATCGAAAATTTAATGAATTGGCTTCAAATTTCAAAAGAAGAGTTAAAGGAAAAACAAGAAATAAAAACCAAAATAGGAATAACTTTTTATTGGGATTATTATTGTTTTGTAAAGGAACATAAAATAACAAAATGGAATAATGACACCTCTATTCTTTATGGCAAAAACGATAATATTGTTGAATTCAAAACGGTATCAGACTTTGCAAACAAGTTTAATTGTGATTTAAAAGTCATGGAAAAGGGCGAACATTATTTTCATACAAAAGAGCATTTAGAATATTTTAAAGCATGGTTAAAAGATTTGATAAAATCATAGACCGCATAATTTTTAACATATATAATTATTTTATAAAAAAATAACGAAGGATTTATGATTTTGTTTCGTTTTATTAATATGTTTAAAATATTTTTTATTATTTTTATGATTTCTTCTTATGCTTTTGCCGATGAAATAAAAGGCGAGACAAAGGAGCTTTCATTAAGCGAGGCGATTGTTGTTGCAATTAAAAATAATCCCTCGTTAAAGCAATTATATCATACAAAAATGTCAAGTGAGGCATCAGTCGGTATGGCAAAATCGGATAATTATCCAAGTCTTGATTTTAATGCTTCTTCGAATTTATCTGATACCAAAAATATTGGTGGCGGGGAAAGTGTAAGCAAAAACGCCAATGTTGGGATTGCTTTAAACTGGCTTTTGTATGATTTTGGAGCAACTAATGCAAATATAAATGCAACAAAACAAACCTTGGAAGCGGTTAATTTTGAATATAATGCCAAGCTTTCTGATTTGGTTTTTAATGTGGTGGATGCTTATTATTATTTGCTTAAAACCAGCGAGCAAGTTGATGCTTCGGAAATTAATTATAAAAAAAGCGAATTATCGTTTGAGATTGCCAAAAATAAATACGAACTTGGTTTGGTTGCTTTGAATGACAAACTTCAAATGGAAACTTCTTATTTAAAATCGGAAATTGATAAAAACAAAGCAATTAACGACGAAAAAATTGCTAAGGGTAAGCTTTTGTTGCTCCTTAACCTTGAACCTAACAAAGATATTGGTGTCGCTCTTCCTAAATCTGAGTTAGAGGACAATATTGATGAAAGTGATTTTTTGAAATTGATGGAAAATGCCATTAATAATCGTAAAGAAATTGCTTCGAAAATGGCTGAGATTTCAAGATATAAGTATGAGAGGGAAGCTTTGGATAAAAAGGATTTGCCTAAAATATCACTAACTTCTGATATTGGTTCTGGGATTAAAAATTTGGACGGAGAAACAAAAAATTATTCCGGAGCAGTTGGATTAAAATTAAGTGTTCCAATATTTACGGGATATAATTCAACTTATTCAAAAGTTCAAAAACAAGAACAAATTAACAGGGTAAAAGAAGAGCTAAACGAGCTTGAAGCAAGCATAAAAGAAAGCGTTTGGAGTGCTTATCAAGAATATAAAACTTCAAAACTTAATTACGATGTTTCAAATCGTTTATTTGTTTCCGCCGAACAAAATGAAAAAGTTGCTTTTGGAGCGTACCAATCGGGCAAGGGAAGTATGCTTAACTTAATCACGGCACAAAATGATTTAATTGATGCAAGGAATGAAAAGACTGCAAGCCTTTATAATTACCTCATTTCAAGAAGTAAGTTGTTAAAGGAAATTGGTTTTTTAAATATGGAAAGGTTTGATTAACTTGAAAAAATTTTTAATAATATCCGTTATTTTAATAATTGCGTTATTTTCCGTCTATTCTTTTTATAAAAAAGACGAGGAAAAAATATCATACGAAACTGTTAATGTTGATGTTGGCGATATTGATGTATCTGTCCTTGCAAGCGGGGCGATTGAACCAATAAATGTGGTAAGTGTTGGAACTCAGGTTTCTGGAATAATTGAAAAAGTTTATGTTGATTATAATTCAAAGGTTAAAAAAGACGAATTGTTAGCAGAGCTTGATAAATCTTTGTTGCTCGAAGATTTGAATGAAAGTGAGGCGAATTTTAATAAAACCAAAACTGCTCTTAATTTTGCTAAAATAAATTACAAAAGAAATAAAGAGCTTTTTTCAAAAGATTACATTTCAAAACTTGATTTAGAAGAAAGCGAAGTAAAATTTGCCGAAGCAAAGGCAAGTTATGAAACCGCGTTATCAAAGCTTAAAAAGGCTAAGAAAAACTTGGGTTATGCAAGGATTACTTCTCCAATTTCTGGGGTTATTATCTCAAAAGAAGTCGAAAGCGGTCAAACGGTGGCTTCGTCTTTTCAAACTCCTACATTATTTGAAATTGCCGAGGATTTAACCAAAATGCAAATAAGTGCTTTGGTGTCTGAATCTGATATTGGAATGATAAAAATGAACCAAGAAGTTGATTTTACCGTTGATGCGTATCCATTAAAGACCTTTAAGGGTAAGGTTTCGCAAATAAGACTTAATCCAACCACTGAATCAAATGTTGTTATGTACACTGTGGTGATTGCTTTTGATAATAATACCATGGAACTTTTACCTGGAATGACGGCTTTTGTTACGATAAAAATTGACAGCCTTAAAAAGGTTATAAGAATTCCAAATATGGCATTTCAATATCGCCCTTATCCTGTAAAAGAAAAAATATCTAATAATGAAGCTTTTGTATATTTGTTGGATAAAGAGGGTAAGGAACAAAGAGTTTTGATTAAAAAAGGTCTTTCAAACAGCACTCATACAGAAGTTTTAGAAGGGCTTAAAGACAAGGATAAAATAATTTATGAAGCAATCGGTGGAGTTATTAAGGGGTCAAAGAAAAGAAGATGATTTTAATCGAAAATCTCCATAAAACTTATCACATGGAAGGTGGGCTTTCTCAAAAAGTATTAAAAGGGCTTAATGTCCATATAAAAGAAGGAGAGTTTGTTGCGATTATGGGGCCTTCTGGTTCTGGAAAGTCGACTTTTATGAATATATTGGGGTGCCTTGACCGTCCGTCAAAGGGTAAATATATTCTTTGCGACAAAGATGTATCGAAATTAAAGGATAATGACCTTACCATGATACGAAATAAAATGCTGGGCTTTGTGTTTCAAGGGTTTAATTTGCTTATGAAACGGACGATTTTTGATAATGTTGCCTTACCTCTTATTTACCAAGAAGTAAGCGAGGAAGAGAGAAAAGATAGGGTTTTAAAAATATTAAAAAGTGTTAAGCTTAATAATTACGAAAACCGTTTTCCAAACCAATTATCAGGAGGAATGCAACAAAGAGTGGCAATTGCCAGAGCCTTGGTTACCGAGCCTAAAATCATATTGGCGGACGAACCTACGGGAAATTTGGATACGAAAACAAGTGATGAGGTCATGTCTTTGTTAAATGAACTTAATAAACAAGGAAAAACGATAATTCTTGTTACTCATGAACTTGATGTTGCAATGTATGCAAACCGTATCATAAGAATAACTGATGGTGAAGTTACTTATGATGGTCCGTCTAAGGAGTATTATTAATGTACAAGCTTGTTTTAAAAGAAGCATGGATTTCAATTAATTCAAATAAGTTAAGGTCGTTTTTAACAACTCTGGGCATTATTATTGGTGTTTGTGCTGTTGTTATGATGGTCGGGGCAGGAGAGGCAGTAAGAAATATAATAAATGAAAGATTTGTTGCAATGGGAAGCAATCTTTTAATCGTTCATCCAGGTACAGCAAGGACGACGGGTTTGCGTGGTACTGATACAAATACAAGGGCTTCGATGACTTTTGATGATGTCGAAAAATTAAAAGAAGTAAAAGGTGTTTTGACCGCATCTCCTGTTATTGCGACAAGAGGTCAAGCGGTATATCAAGGTAAAAATTGGAATGTTTTTATGTATGGAACAAATTCTGATTTTTTGATTGCTGGTAATTGGTCTTTGGAAAAAGGTTTGATACTAACGGAAAGAGACATAAAAGGAGCATCACTAAATGTCATGATTGGGCAAACAATTGTAAAAGAGCTTTTTCCTAATACCGAGCCTTTGGGGGAATATATAAGGGTGCGAAATATACCTTTTAAAATCATAGGAATACTTAAAACAAAGGGACAAAACATGATGGGGCATGACCAAGATAATGCTTTGATTATGCCTATTACTACTATGAAAAGGCGGTTTGAAAACAAATCAATTCCAAACTTGATTGACAGAGCTTATGTTAAAATTGACGATGCCGAGCCATTGAATGTGATTGAAGAAAGAATAAGAAAGGCTATGCGTGTGGCTCATAATATAAAAGACGGTGAAATGGACGATTTTGAAATAAGAAATATGGCAGAATTGGTCAAAAATATCGAAATGATTGGATTGTTTTTATCAATTCTTCTTTCTGTTATTGCTTCGATTTCGTTGATTGTGGGGAGCATTGGAATTGTCAATATGATGCTTGTATCGGTTACGGAAAGAACCAAGGAAATAGGAATAAGAAAGGTTGTCGGAGCATTAAATAAATGGATTATGATTCAATTTTTAACGGAATCAATTCTTATTTCTTTGATTGGGTCTTTGATTGGGCTTGTTCTTGGAGTATTGTTTTCACAAATTGCGGGCTTAATAATGGAGGTTAATGTCCCAATATCAATGTGGTCTGGTGTTATATCCTTGGT
>JAKJEU010000093.1 GCA_022705265.1 Pseudomonadota bacterium
ATTTTTTAAATCCTTCTTTTAATAATTTGATTTTTTGATACTATATTTTTTTGAGTTAAAATAAAAGAGGCAAAAATGAAAAAAGTACTTATTTATCGTGATTATGGTTGTTCTGATTTGACTGCTTTGACCAAAGAGTTAAAAGGTTTTTTCGAGCCAAAAGGAATTAGCGTTGATTATACTGATGCTAAATCTATTGTTCATGAAGACGCTTTGAACAAAGATGTGGTTGCTTTTTTTATGCCTGGCGGTGCTGGTACTCCTTATCGCCAAAAGCTTGAAAACCAAGGAAATGAAAAAATTTATGACTATGTCAAAAATGGCGGAGTTTATTTTGGAATTTGTGCTGGCGCTTATTATGCTTGTAAAAAAATTGAATTCGAAACCGATATAAAAGAGCTTAAAATAGTTTCAGAATGTGGGCTTGATTTGGTCGAAGGTCGTGCCATTGGAACTTTGTATAAAGAGCTGGACTTAAAACCGTTTGCAAGAGATGCGAATTCTTCGGCTGTGGTAAGGCTTGGAGTTAAGGGGGAAGAGGGTGAACTTGTTTCTCATTATCATGGTGGACCTTATTTCGATATTGTTGAAGATGGTAAGCAAAAAATTGAAGCAACTTATAAAGATGTTGAAGGGGAGCCTCCTGCAATTATTTCAAAAGAACTTGGCAAAGGTTTGGTTATTTTATCAGGTGTTCATATCGAAGATAAGGGCGAAGATTTGAAAAAAGTTATTCATGATAAAAGAGCCGATAAGGATAGGGCGATGACTATTGCCAATATTTTAATCAAGCAAGAAGAAAAAAGAGAAACCTTGTTTCTTAAAATGATGAATAAAGTTATTCAAAGATAGATTTAGATAAAAACATTTTTATTTTTTGAATTTCTTCTAAAAGATATTCTTTTGAATGTGATTCCTTTATTACAAAGGTTTCTTTGGATTTGATGTTTAAAATTATTTTGAAATAATTGTCTCCTTCATCGTCTTTCGTATTTTCAATGAATATTTTTTCAATTTCATTGGGGCTGATTTTCTTTTCATTAATCTTATATAAAAAAATTTGCTTTATTATTATTTTATTTTTATTTATCAAAGTCGTTGAAATAAAGCTTGATAATGAAAGTTGAAGCAAAACAATCGTTCCAACAGAAGTCATTATGGGAAGAATTATTTTTACAATATCGTCTAAACTTTCAAAGTCTCGTAAATATATATAAATGAAGGAAAGCGAAATTAATATCCAAACAAGACTAAAAAGCCATAGAAAAAGGCTTGTTAAATTTTTGGTTTCATATTTATCTTGAATTTCGTTTTCGGTTAATAACATTTTTAAAATTATCTTTATTATATATTTCGCTTGGTTTTTGGTTCAAAAATATTTCATGAAGCTCAGGAGGTTGTTTGAAATTTGTGTCAACCATTATGGATTTTGATATTTTATTATCAATTTCAAAAGTTGGATTTTCCTTTAAAAATTCACTCGATTTTTGTGCCATAAGATTAGAATATTTTGCATACATCAAAGCTTTTTTAAAATTCATTTCACTTTCTTTTGAAATATCTTTTTTATCGATGGCTTCAATTACTTTGTCAATGGTTTCAAGATATGCGGACTTAAAACCGACATAGCAATTTATCGCATTTTTACCGTTTATGTTATCAAAACCATCAGGAGTTTTAATTTTTTCATAATAATTATCATAAGCGATTTGAGGTTTATATCCGTCTTTTCCAATATCAAGCAATTGTTTTAAAGTAACTGTTTTTATGTCTTTTGTATCATCATTCAAATTAATTGCATCAGCATGCATTTTTGAAAAAGTTGATAAAAAGGCCTCGTCATATCCCAACGATTTTGAATTTTTGCTGACATTTTCAAAAAAATCTTTTGTAATTTTCTTGCGTTCTTTTTTTATGTCAATTTGTTGTTTGCTTGATGAATTGTTTACATATTCTTGCCATTTTTGTCTGTTCTCATCAAAATTATATCCGTTATTTTCGAAAAAATCGTTTTGGATTTTATAAAATTCTTTTATTTTTTCGGATTTTATTTGGTTTAACACATCCTCTTGTAAATTGTTAAATTCTTTTTCAGGTTTTATTGATTGGTCTAAAAAAGAAAAAGCAAATTTAAGCAAATCATCATGATTTTTGTTAACAATTTCAGGATTTTTATCAAGATTTTTTGCAAGGTTTAATAATAAATAACTGGTGTTATAAGGTGCAATGCTTTCAACATATTGTTTATCTGATTTAAGGGCTTCGATGGTTTCAAAATCCTTTAAAAAATTGTTATTTCGATTATATGCCAAAGCCTTTATATAATTGGTGTTTTTATGTTTTTTAAACATCATCAAAGAAGAATATATGTCAGCAAAACTTTCAGCTTTATGCTTGTTATAAGGGACAGCTCGGTCGCCATTTTTATTGTCGAAAAAATGCCCCATTTCATGATAAAAAATACCTTCTAAAAAGTCATGTTTTTTAAGGTTATTTTTTTCATAAAAGCGGTCAAAATTAAAGGTTTGATTAAATTCTTTTCTTATTCCATTACCATCAAGTAATAAAAAAGAAATTTGTTTGTTATTATCTGGATTTGTTGCTTTGAAATTATAGGTGGAATTTCCGTATTTATATGGCTCTTCAAAGTATTTGTAAGTAAAAAATTCGACACTGTCTTCTTTTTCCTTATTATTTTGTTCGGTTGCGATTTCCATCAAACCTTTTTGAAATACGGATTTTCTTTTGTTAAACATTTCCTCTTTAAAAGCAGTCATATCAAGGAAATCTTGGCTTATAACCAATAAAGGTCCGTAAGATTTATTGGTTTTTCTTATATAATCAATATGGTTTGAAATAAACGAAGTCGCATTAAATTCTCCGTTTGCTTCGCCAAGCTTTTCCATAACAAAAGTATTAGAAAGGCGGTCATTTGAAACAAGGTAGTCATATTCTTTGAAAAGACCAAAACAACAAGCATTGGTGATGTCTTTTTCTTTTGTGTAAACAATCGAGTTGTTTATAAAATTTGAACTTAAAGCCATTTATCACCTTTGTTTTGAAGCAAAATTCATTATCATTACAGGTTTTTTATTTTTAAACATTTTATTTAATTCTTTTGGATAAAGGTTTTTTGAATCCTTTTTTATAAAATGAGCCAATCGTTTATCGACATTTAATTTGCCTTCATCAATTTCAACCGACAAGTTTTTGCTTAAAGTAATATATTGTTTTGCATGATATAATGATTTTTTAAAATCTTGTTTTACTTCTTCGGTTATATTACCTTTTCTTACTGATTTAATTACGGATTTTAATATTTTTCGATATTCGTTTTTGTGATTTGTATAAAGCTCTAAACCTTTTTGACCCTTTGCTTCTTTTACATCTTCGCTTATTTCGATTTTATTAAATTGAGCACCGAATGCATTTTGAGAGGTAAATATATCTTCTTTGAATTTGTCCTTGTTATTTATTATTATGTCATGCATAGTTTCATAAGTATCTTTTGCAGCAAGGGAATTAAAGTAATAGGAAGTATCGTATTTTGCCCTTTCTTTATAAAGGTCAAGCATAGCCCGTTCATATGATTTATTTTTTTCGACCATTTCTTTTGCTATTCGTTTTTTAAAATTCCGAGTAACATTAGATTTATTATCGTTGTTCAATTTTTTATCAAGAATTTCTTTTAATTTGGTATATTTTACAACAGGATGAGTTAACAACCATCTTTTAAATTCTTTTTTTATAGAATTTTTTAATTTTGTGCCAAGGTCTTCTTTTTTAGGTTTGTAACTTAAAAAATCATTCCAGCGTTTTAAATTTTCTTCTTCACTAAGTCCGTTTTCTTTAAAAAACTCCTCTCTTTGTTTTAAAGCATTGTTAAATAATTCGGTTTTTTCTTTTTTTTCTAAACTTTTTACTTCTTTTTCAAACTCTTCAAAATTAATACAATTTTTTGTTGTCATTTCATATGCAAATTTTGATATTTCAATGAAACTCATATTATGGAATTTTTCTTTGTCTTGGTCATACATTTCAATGACTTTATTAATTAATGGAGAAGTATTATAGGCAACGATAGTATTTGGATTCGCTTTTTTATTATCATTTTCTATAATTAATAGGGCACTTGAAAGATAGTCGTTATTTCTTATATGTGATTGTATTTTTAAAAAATCGCTGTTTTTACGATTTTTCAAAGACATTAAAGCGGCAAAGCAATCAGCATAACATTCATCTTTGTGTCTTTCTGAATAGTAGTCAGTTTCTTCGAAAAATGTGGAATTTTGGTAAGATCTGTCAGGAAAAACACCATGACCAATTTCATGATGAAGCACAAAGTCAGATGCATCTTTTTTTGTGACTTTTGCATTTTGGATTATTTCTTTATAACCAAAACTATATGTACCTTTTACTAAATCGTGGATACGGCTTTTGCTTATAAAAGTTATATCTTCTTTATCGTTAAAGTTTAAATTATTTGCCGAGCTGTTGTCATTTCTTTCTTTTAAATCATGGTCTTGGTAACAATAAAGACATAATTCTTTAAGAGCCTCAATATTTTTATTATCATCTTTGTTTGGAAAAAACACATTATTAATTCCTTGTTCTTTTGCGGTTATTTCAACGGATTTTATGGTGGCATCAACTTGTTTCATTTTGTGATTAAACATTAATGCATCGACTAAATCATAATCTAAGATAACAAGATTTTGCCCTTTAACAGAATTAAGTTCCCGTAACAAAGGAATATTTTCTTCTATCATTTTTTGATTGTTGTAATCGTTGTAAGCCGAGGACATTTCTTTTGCAAGTTCTTTATCATCAAAAATTTCTTTTTGAAAGAAGGCTTCGTTATCAAGCAATCCAAAACAATATGTGGTTTTTTCAAGTTCATGGGATTTCGTCCCGCACTTATTCAAAGTAAAGAAATTTTTTGTAATATCTTTTATCATAAGCAAACCTCTTTGTTAATAATGGCGGTTAAACAAAATATAACATTTTTAGACAAAAAAAGGAAGTTTAAAATTATTCTAAATGATTTTTTTAAAAAAACATGATTCTTTACCAGTATGGCAAGTAGGGCCAATTGGCTCGCATTTAAAAAGCAAAGTGTCATTATCGCAATCGGTAAAAACTTCTTTTATCATCAAAAAATGTCCCGAAGTTTCGCCTTTTTGCCATAATTTATTTCTTGTACGGCTGTAAAAGGTGGCTTTTTTGGTTTCAAGGCTTAATTTTAACGATTCTTCGTTCATGTATCCCAGCATTAAAACATCGCCTGTTTCAAAATGTTGAATTATTGCAGGCATCATGCCCTCGACTTTTTTGAAATCCAAATTTTTTATATCGAAATTTTCCATTATTTGAACCTTTCTAAGGCTTCTTTTAAATCAATTTTGTTTTCGTACAAAGCTTTCCCCGTAATTGCATATTCGCAAGCAATTTTGTTAAGTTCGTCAAGGTCGTCCATGTTCGAAACACCGCCAGAAGCAATTAATTTAACGGATTTATATTTTTCCTTAATTTCACGGTAAAGTTCAAGGCTTGGCCCTTGCAAAGTTCCATCTTTTGAAATATCGGTACATAAAAGGGTCGGGTTTTTAGAATGTTCTAAATAAAAATCAAGCAAATCGAATAAAGTTTTATCCGAATCTTCTAACCAACCGCTGATTAAGGCATAAGGAGTTCCATTTTTAATCCTTACATCAATACCAAGCACGATTTTGTCTTCGCCAAATTCTTTGATGAATTCTTTGGTAAGTTCTGGGTCATTTGCGGAAAGCGAACCGATTATAACTCTTGAAACTCCGGCATCAAGGAGAGATTTAATATCCTCTCTTGTCCTTATTCCTCCGCCAACTTCGATTTTTAAATCAGGGTAGGAGGAGGCGATTTTTTTCAAAATTTCGGTTTGTCTTTTGCTTACATCTTTTGCACCGTCAAGGTCGACAATGTGCAACCAAGTCGCCCCAGCATCAACAAAGTTTTGAACCATTTTTAAAGGGTCTTTTTCATACACGGTTTTTTTGTTGAAA
>JAKJEU010000094.1 GCA_022705265.1 Pseudomonadota bacterium
AAAACAAATTCTTTTGGTGTGTATGTAAATCTTAACGGTGTTGATATTGGAACAGGGATTAATTCTTTGAACGGTTTGGAACAAAGGGTTATAAAAATTGATGGAAGAGTTACAAAGGATCAATCCGAACTTTTAAAATATGCAAAGGTATTATGGTTAAGTCCAGAAATCGAGCGAAGTTTTGCTTTGGATATGGCGTCAAGGCGGAAATTTTTTGACCGAGCAACTTCTTGCTTTGATGACAACCATATGTTAAACTTGAACCAATATAACAAAGCGTTAAAAGAATGGTCAAGTTTGTTAAGAAGTGGTGTTAATGACGATACTTGGCTTAAAATTTACGAAAAATCATTGCTGGAATATGGGAATAAAATTTTGGCTTCAAGAAAAAAACTTGCAGACAGTATGAACAAAGATATGGAACAAAGTAATACTATGTTTCCTAAGGCAAGGATTTTCTTTGAAACCGAAGATTTGGACGAAGATTATTTTAAAATGGCAAGAGATGAATTTTTAAACAAAGGAAGTTTTGAAGGTGCTCATAACCATAAAATCCATATAAAAGACTTAAAAACAGGCAACCTAATCGAAAAATGTTCAACGGGAGAGGTTAAATCTTCTTTGGTTGCGATATTTTTATCTCAAACAAGGTTGCTTAAAAATAAAGGCTTGATATTATTGCTTGATGATATATCGGCGTATCTTGATAAACAAAGGCGAGATTACTTGCTTAAAGAACTTAAAAATATGAGAATACAAAGCTTTATAACTGGTGTTGAACCAAATGTTTTTGACGAAATAAAAAACGAAGCTGAATTCTTTACAATTTAATAAGGTAGTGTAAAAAAATGACTGAAAATGAAAATAAATATGATGCAGAATCTATTAAGGTTTTAAAAGGTCTTGATGCAGTAAGAAAAAGACCTGGTATGTACATTGGTGATACCGATGATGGTACTGGCTTGCATCATATGGTTTACGAAGTTTTGGATAACGCAATTGATGAAGCTTTGGCTGGATATTGCACTAAGACAGAGGTTATTTTAAACTCTGATGGTTCTGTGACTGTTCGTGATAATGGCCGTGGTATTCCTGTTGGAATGCATAAGGAAGAGGGGGTTTCTGCTGCCGAAGTTATTATGACGCAACTTCACGCGGGTGGTAAATTTGACCAAAATTCATATAAGATTTCAGGTGGTCTTCATGGTGTGGGTGTTTCTGTTGTTAATGCTTTGTCAGAAAGGCTTAAATTAAGAGTTTGGAGAGAAGGCAAAGTTCATTATATGGAATTTAAAGATGGTGTCGCACTTTTTCCTTTAAAAGTTGAAGGTGATGCACCAGAAGGAAAAACAGGAACAGAAGTAACTTTCTTGCCATCTGTTGAAATTTTTACTCAAACTGATTTTGATTTATCCACCTTAGAACACAGAATGAGAGAGCTTGCTTTCTTAAACTCAGGTGTGCATTTGGAATTAACTGATAATCGTCATTCATCAGAAGAACAAACAAGAGTTTTTCATTATGAAGGAGGTATTCAAGAGTTTGTAAAATATCTTAATCGTACAAAAACACCTCTTCATGATGAAGTATTTTCATTAATTGGTGAAGAAAATGGAACAACGGTTGAGGTCGCTTTGTGTTGGACTGATGGATATCACGAAAATACAATTTGTTTTACCAATAATATTCCACAAAGAGACGGTGGAACTCACTTAGCAGGATTTAGAGCCGCTTTGACAAGAACTATTAACGGCTATGTAACTTCAAGTGGAATGGCAAAGAAGGAAAAAGTCGATTTAAGTGGTGATGATATGAGAGAAGGTTTAACTTGCGTTTTATCAGTTAAAGTTCCTGATCCAAAGTTTTCATCACAAACAAAGGATAAGTTGGTTTCATCAGAAGTAAGACCAGTTGTGGAAAATATTGTTTCAACTAAGCTTGAAAAATGGCTTGGTGAACATCCACAAGAAGCAAAGAAAATCATTGGTAAAGTTATCGAAGCTGCTTCTGCTCGTGAGGCTGCACGAAGAGCAAGAGAATTAACCAGAAGAAAAGGTATCATGGATATTGCTTCTTTGCCTGGAAAATTGGCGGATTGTCAAGAAAAAGACCCAGCATTATCAGAAGTCTTTATCGTTGAGGGAGATTCTGCTGGTGGTTCTGCAAAACAAGGAAGAAATCGTATAAATCAAGCTATTTTGCCTTTAAAAGGTAAGATTTTAAATGTTGAAAGAGCAAGATTTGATAAAATGCTTTCTTCACAAGAAATCGGAACAATTATCACAGCGCTTGGAACTGGTATTGGTAAAGATAATTTCAACATTGACAAAGCAAGATATCATAAAATCATAATCATGACCGATGCTGATGTCGATGGAAGCCATATCAGAACTTTGTTGTTAACTTTCTTTTTCAGACAAATGCCTGAATTAATTGAAAAAGGTTATGTTTACATTGCTCAACCACCGCTTTATAAAGTTAAAAAAGGCTCATCAGAAATTTATATGAAAGATGAAGCTGCATTCGAAAATTATCTTGTAAATTCTGGTGCTGAAAATGCTGTTTTGATGTTGCCAAACGGTGAACAAATTGCTGGGGCTGATTTGATTGTTAAAATTTCCCAAGCAAGACAAGTTAAGGCTGTTATTAATGCTTTGTCGAAAAAAGTTCCAATGAAAATTATCGAACAAATGGCAATTTCAAATGTATTTTCTGGCGGTATGCAATCTTTGGCACAAGCAGAAGAAGTCGCAAGAAAGCTTAATAATATCGAAGAAGAATATGAAAAAGGTTGGGAAGGCGAATATGATTCAAATGGTTTCATATTCAAAAGAACTTTGCGTGGTGTTCCTGAAAGAATTAAGGTGGATTTCAATCTTATTACAAGCTCTGATGCAAGAAAGTTGGAAAAGATGTCTGCTGAAATATCAGAATTTTATAAAGAACCTTTGATTTTGAAATCAAAAGAAGACGAATATAAAATTGTTGGTCCATGTTCTTTGGCTGATGCTATTTTCAAAGTTGGTAAGAAAGGTATTTCCGTTCAAAGATATAAAGGCTTGGGCGAAATGAACGCAGAACAACTTTGGGAAACAACACTTGACCCGAATGCAAGATCTTTGTTGCAAGTTAAGGTTAATCATTTCGAAAAAGCCGAAGAAGTATTTTCAACTTTGATGGGTGATATCGTGGAACCAAGGCGTGAATTTATTCAAAATAATGCCTTAAATGTTGTTAATTTGGATATTTAATGTAAAAGGTGGTGTCTATGTTTTATTTAAGTAAAAATAAAGACTTACTTGACAATGGATTAAGAGGATTATACTTTAAATAAAATAGTACTATTTATATATAAGGCAAAATGATGCAATCACTTTTACAAACTTTAAAAGGATTAGGACCGACAAGACTCTCAGCCATAGGGGGGGTCGGTCTTTTCTTGCTTATATTTTTGTTTTTTCTTGCGTTTCGTATGAGTGATACAAAATATAGCACTTTGTTTAGTGAGCTTGAACCAACTGAGGCTCAAAAAATTGTTGAACAACTTGAAAAAAAACAGATAAAGTTTGAAGTCGTAAAAGATGGAACGGAAATAAGGGTTCCTGGTGATAAAGTTCAAAAATTAAGATTGTCTTTGGCTGAAATGACTACGGTTAATATCGGGAGTGTTGGTGGATACGAAATTTTTGATAAAAGTGAGGCTTTGGGTACAACAAACTTTGTTCAAAATGTTAATCTTTTAAGAGCCTTAGAAGGGGAGCTTTCAAAAACAATAAGAACAATTGAGACAGTATCGGCGGCAAGAGTTCACCTTGTTTTACCAAAACGAGAAATGTTTACAAGAGAACAACAAGTTCCATCAGCTTCGGTTATTATAAAAATGAAACCAAGGGAAAATTTGTCGCAAAAGCAAGTAATGGCAATACAAAGAATTGTTGCTGCGGCTGTTCCTAAACTTGAAACTAAAAATGTTTCAATAATGGATAGCCACGGTAATTTGCTTACAAAACAATATGATGATGATGAGCAAATGTTGGCTTCAAGTAATGAGGAATATCGCAGAAATTATGAAAACCGTCTTAATACAGCGGTTCAAGATTTGCTTGAAAAGGCTTTTGGTCCTGGAAAAGTAAGAAGCGAAATTTCAGTTGAAATGGATTTTTCTCATGTGGTAACTAATCAAGAAATATATAATCCAGAACAGCAAGTCGTCCGTTCGACTACTTCATCTTCTGAAAACCAAGTAACAGAAGAAAGTGACGGAGCGGTAACGGTTGAACAAAATTTGCCAAATTCTCAAATTAATAACGGAAATTCTGCTAAAACTAATGTGGTTAAAAACGAAGAAACCGTAAATTATGAAATTTCAAAGGAAATTATAAATAAAGTAAGAAATACAGGAGTTGTAAAGCGGATTTCTGCTGCTGTTATGGTTGATGGTGTTTACGAAAATGACCCAGAAGGAAACAGAGTTTATAAAGAGCGTTCTGAAAAAGAAATGGAAACTGTAAGAGCTTTGGTAAGGTCAGCAATCGGATATGATGCAGACAGGGGAGATATGGTCGAAGTTGTCAATATGAAATTTATTGATTATGAAGATATTCTTGCTCCTGAAAAACCATTGTTTGCAGGATTTTCAAAAGAAGAAATATTAAAAATAGTAGAAGGCTTAGGCGTGGCTTTGGTTGCAATATTGGTTATTGTATTAATTATAAAACCATTGGTAACAAAGGCATTTGAGCCTCCGAAAGAAGAGGAAGAAGAAGAGCATTTAATGCTTGCTGGTGTACCACCAGTTACGACACAGTTGTTGTCAGGAGGAACAGGTATGGAAGAAGAAGTCGGTGGATTAGAAGAATTAATTGATATTGCAAAAGTTGAAGGTCGAGTAAAAGCATCATCACTCAGAAAAATCGGCGAAATTATAGACAAGCACCCAGAAGAAGCTTTAAATATTATAAGAAACTGGATGTATAAAGAGGGTAATAACTAATGGCTAATAATGTTACTACGGTTGATGATTATAGAGTTTTAACAGGACCTCAAAAAGCAGCGATACTTCTTTTATCTCTTGGCGAGGAACAATCGGGAAAAATATTTGCAATGATGGATGATGAAGAAATCAGAGAGATTTCAGTAATCATGGCATCTTTGGGTTCAATAAGCTCGACGATTGTTGAAAAATTGTTTTTGGAATTTGCAGAAGGCATTTCAAATACAGGCTCTTTAATCGGAAGTTTTGAAAGCACCGAACGACTTCTTCTTAAAACCTTACCAAAAGACAGAGTTCAACTTATCATGGATGAAATCCGTGGTCCTGCTGGTCGTACTATGTGGGATAAGCTTGGTAATGTTAACGAACAAGTTTTGGCAAATTATCTTAAAAACGAATATCCTCAAACGGTTGCTGTGGTTTTATCAAAGATTAAAGCTGATCACTCGTCAAAGGTTTTGGCTCTTTTGCCTGAGACTTTTGCCTTAGAAGTCATTATGAGAATGCTTAGAATGGAAGTTGTACAAAAAGAGGTTTTAGACGATGTTGAACAAACTTTGCGTGCGGAATTCATGAGCAATCTTGCAAGAGGTTCAAGACGCGATTCTCATGAACTTATTGCCGAAATCTTTAACAATTTGGACAGAGCAACCGAGGGAAGATTTATGGCCGCTTTGGAAGAAAGAAACAGAGAATCAGCAGATAGAGTTAAATCTTTGATGTTCACCTTTGAAGACTTGGTCAGAGTTGATGGACAAGGTATTCAAGTTCTTCTTCGTCAAGCTCCAAAAGACCAACTTGCTTTATCTTTAAAAACTGCTTCAGAACAAATTAAGGAATTGTTCTTTAAAAACATGTCTGAACGGGCTGGAAAAATGCTTAAAGAAGATATGGAGGCTCTTGGACCTGTTCGAGTTAGAGATGTTGAAGAAGCTCAAAGTGCGATTGTGCTTTTGACCAAAGAATTGGCTGCGTCTGGTGAAATCCAAATTTCAGAAGGTGGCGAACAAGATGAAATTGTTTACTAATAAGAAAGCTTTGG
>JAKJEU010000004.1 GCA_022705265.1 Pseudomonadota bacterium
GTTACGGGAAATGTTTTTTCAGGCGAAATGGGCGAGTTTTTTGATAAGATGATAAACTCCATCGGATTAGATAGAACAAGTTGTTATATTTGCAATATTGTGCCGTATAAGCCTTTGTCAATTGGCTTTAATATGGCAAGTGAAGTCAAAAGATTTATGCCTTTTACAAAAAAGTTAATTGAGTTAGTCAAGCCTAAATTAATAATAATTTTGGGTGGAGTCGCATTAAAAGCAATAACAAAAAGCGACAAAGGGCTTTCTTCTTTAAGAGGTGAATTTTTTAAATATAAGAATAATGACGATGTTGAAATTATGTCTTGTGCCATATTCCATCCTTCATATTTAATTAAAAATCCTATTGCAAAAAGGGTCGCATATAAGGATTTGCTTGAAATTAAAAAGACTCTTAATAATTTATAACTTTCGATATAAGTCTAATTATCTTAGAAAATAAATTGAATTAATTATCATTTAAAGGTATAATGTTAAAGTATGCAATTAAAAAAGGTTGTTTATTTGACATGGAATTTTATGCACATAAAATGAATGGAATCGATAAGGAAAAGTCCCAGCTTTTAAGAAATCATCTTGAAACTGTGGCTCTTCAAACTTCATTTTTTGCGGGGAAATTTAATCAAAATAAAATGGGATATGTTGCGGGTCTTTTACACGATTTGGGTAAATATTCCACCTCTTTTCAAAATAAATTTGACGATATTTATCAAAATTCTGAACAAAGTTTTATGGGGGCGGTGGCTTCAAGAAAGCTTTATGGTAAGGTGGGTGAATGTGTTTTATCTTATTCCATTGCTTCTTTAAATGGAAAGATTCTTGATTCCGAGGAACTTCACAAAAAACTTGAAACTGGGGTTGATGATTTTGATAGCTATAAAAGAGATTTTGATAATCTTATTAAACAAGAGGAGCTTCAAAAAGATTTAGAAGGTTTTATTGCCCAAGGTTCAAATAATTTGGGTTATTCTTTTTCTTTTCTTTCAAGAATGATATATTCTTGTTTAGTCGATGCTGATTTTATGGATGTTTCCGATTATCAACGGCAATTATTGGGAAAAGAAATTGATAACGAACAGTATGACAGCTTGTCAGTCCTTAAAACTAATCTTGAAAAATATGTGTCAAATTGCGGAGATAAAATTAATAAAGAATTGCTTGATGAATGTATTAAAAAATCGTGTTTTGAAAAAGGGGCTTATTCTTTAAGTGTTCAAAATTATTTTAATAAAATTATATCGTCCTTTTTGTTTGGATTAAATCATGCCATCAAAAATAATCAAGACAGAATCATTTATGTAATACCATATAAAAGCATGATTGAGCAGGTTGGTTACTTCCTTAAAAACATATTTGGCAATAAAAATGTGTTGGAATATCATCACGAATATTTATATGAAAAAAAATATGATGAAAAAGAAGTGTCAAAGCTTTTTTATGAAACGGAAAATTTTGATAAGCCAATAATAATTGTGGATAATTTTCAATTTTTTAAATCGTTGTATTCAAATGTGAAAACAAGATGTCGAAAATTACATAATATTGCAAATTCTTTTATCATTGCTGATGAACCTTATATGATTCCTAATGAATTTTTAAATCCATGTGTTGTTTGTGTTGAAGAATTAATTACAAATTATAATGTATCATCGCTTTTTACCACCTCTGGTTGTTGCAGTTTTAATTATAAAATGAAAAAAGTTATGCCTTTAAAAGTTCTTTTAAACGAAAGAAAATATTTTAATGATTTTAATGTGGAAATAAAAAATGTCGACAGTTCAGAAGAATTGTTTTTAAAAATAAAAAAGACTAAGAATTCTTTGATAATTGCTAATGATTATGATACTGCACTTGATTTATATAAAAAATGTGGCGGGGAAAGAAGTAATATTTATTTTATTTCTGAATATATGATACCAAAAGACAGGTTAAGAAAGATAAATGAAATAAGATGTAAGCTTTCGGATAATATCGACGGGGTTAGGGTATTTTCTACTGGTTTATTTGATTTCGGAATTGATATAAAATTTGATGCTGTTTTTCGTGAAATAATTGGAATGGAACAACTTATACAAAATGTTTTAAAATGTAATAATTTTGATAATTTTTATGTTTATGATTTTTCTTTGGATTTTTCTTATTACAACTATGAGCTTAAAAAAGAAATATCGAAAAAAGTTTTGTTGAATAATAAAAATGTATTAAATATAAATTCCATAAATGAATATTTTGAAGTTTTATTCGGAATCGGAGATATTAATTTCGATATTGGGGGTGTTTTAAAAAACTTTGTTTTGGATTTTTCAGCAAAAGAAAGTTTTAATTTTAATAAGGTTTCAAACAATTTCGCATCAAAAGAAGATGAAAATATACCTTTAATTATATCCTTTGATGAAAATTGTGAAAGATTGATACAAAAATTAAAATCATATGATAATTCCCATTACATTTTAAGGGAATTGCAAGAATATTCAGTAAGGTTAAGTAAAAAAGATTTTAATTATTTAGTTGAAAATAATAAGGTGGAAAATATCGACAACATTGCATACTTGCTTTGTGATAAAAGCAAGTATAACAATGAAATCGGTTTGAAAATTTATTAATTTTTTAAGGTTTTAATGGCAATTTCAAAGGCTTTGTCAATTGCATCGTTTGTTGAACCATGACTTAACAAAGGATCCCAACTTTCACCATGTAAAAGGAGCCGAATCTTCCATTTCTGCGGTTAAAACATTATTTTTACGGTATTCAAGTATTTCATCAACGGTTTCACGGAAAATAGCATCAGTAGTCCAAGTTATTCCTTTATAATATTCAACATTTTCGACTTTTAAAATGTTTTCGATTTTTGAAGTCAAAGCTTCACAAGGAAACGCATATTCACTTGGAGCTTCGTAATGATAAGATAAACCTTCGTCACGGATTGCTTTGTCAATTATTGCGATGTCGCCAACTTTTAAAAATTCTTGAATTCCACCAGCAAGCCCAACAATAACGAAATTTTTAGCACCAAGAGCAATTAAATTTTCAAATTGAAACCCAGCATAAGGAGCGCCAACACTTATTTTAATAAAACCAAGATTTTCTCCAATTTCGTAAAGAACAGGAGAGCTAAAAGAACCAATATATTCATTTTTCTTGCATTCATATTTGCTTAAAAGTCTTTTTTCAAGGTCATGGTCGAAAATAAGAATAATGTTTTCAGGGATTTTTGACATTTCTTTGCCACTTAATCCCGCAACATATTTTGCCAAAGCCTCAGGAGTTGTAAAAGATTCCTTGTTGTATTTGTTTTTAAATTTTGGAAAGTTAAATTCGTTTGTCATTATATAAAAATCCTTTTATCAGGTTGCCAAATTTCACCAATTTTTCCCTTTATAACTCCGGAATAAATTTTGGTATTTTCGTTAAGGTTAAACAAGTTTTTAAAATCTTCAAACACATTTTTTACAATGTTAAGGTTTTCTTTGCTTAATTGGTTAAAATCATCTTGGTATAAAACTAATTCATTGTCTTTGAAGTAACCTCGCGGATAATTTTTTATCATCTTTTTTATATTTTCTTTGTCATATCCCATGTTTTGCAAAATTTCTTTATGAGAAAAGGTTTTTTCCTTTTGCAAAAGCACAATCCCAATTTCTGGAAAAATTATGAAAGCTCTTCTTAAAGAATGAAAAAGTTCTTCGTTCAAAATGTGCTCCTTTTTAGATTCGTTTTTATCTTGTTTGTTTGCGATGGTACAATAATATTTATCGGTTAAAAAGGCAAAAAATAAAATATTTTTGATTTAAGAGAAATGTCAGTTATTTATGAATAAAAAATAAATTTTATGAAATGTAGTTGTTGATATTTATAATCATTTATATTATCTTCTTACTCGCATAGTTAAACAAAAAAGAGTGATTTTAACAATTAATAAAATTTTTTAAGGAAATAGGATTGAAAACATTAAAAAGATTTGATACAATGTAATTGATACAATGTAATTGTTATTAAAATAACTCTAAAAAAGTGAATTAGTAAATATATTTAAGAAGGAATAAAATAATGGGTCTAGTTGAAGGTTCCAAGATTGAGAATGGCAAGATTGATGAAGCATGGAATGGTTTTGTTTCTGGTAAGTGGGAGCATGAAGTTAATGTAAGAGACTTTATTGTTCACAATTACACAGAACATACAGGAGATGATTCATTCCTTACAGGAGCAACACCAAGAACAAAAGCAATGTGGGAAGAAGTTCTCGAATTGATGAAGCAAGAAATTGCAAAAGGTGGTGTTCTTGATTGTGATACATCAGTAGTTTCAGGTGTTGCATCTCATGGAGCAGGTTATATTAATAAAGAAAATGAAGTTATCGTAGGACTTCAAACAGATAAACCTTTGAAAAGAGCGTTGATGCCTTATGGCGGATACAGAATGGTCGAAGCATCATGCGAAGCTTATGGCATTCAAATTGACGAAAGAATTACAGAAGCTTTTACAAAATACAGAAAAACTCATAACGACGGCGTTTTCGATGCTTATACATCAGAAATCAGATCTTGCCGTAAAAGTGGTGTTGTAACTGGTTTGCCAGATGCTTATGGTCGTGGTCGTATCATCGGAGATTACAGAAGAGTTGCTTTGTATGGTATTGACAAACTTATTGAATTCAAAGAACAAGAAAAAGACAGCACTGATACAGTTTTGATGAGCGAAGAAGTAATTCGTGAAAGAGAAGAATTATCAGAACAAATTCGTGCATTACAAGAAATGAAAGAAATGGCAAAAGCATATGGTTTTGATATTTCTAAACCAGCTAAAAATGCAAAAGAAGCAATCCAATGGACATATTTTGGATATTTAGCTGCTGTTAAAGATCAAAACGGTGCTGCTATGTCTTTGGGAAGAGTTTCAACTTTCCTTGATATCTATACAGAAAGAGATATTAAAGCTGGCGTAATCACAGAAGAACAAGCTCAAGAAATGATGGACGATTTCGTTATCAAATTGAGAATGGTAAGATTTTTAAGAACTCCTGAATATAACTCATTATTCAGCGGAGACCCAGTGTGGGTTACCGAAGTTATTGGTGGTATGTGTTTAGATGGAAGATCAATGGTTACTAAGAACTCATTTAGAATTCTTAATACATTATATAACCTTGGTCCAGCTCCTGAGCCAAACTTGACAGTGCTTTGGTCAAATCATTTACCAAAAGGTTTCAAAGAATTCTGTGCAAAGGTATCAATCGATACTTCATCAATTCAATATGAAAATGATGACATGATGAAAGAATACTTTGGTGACGATTACGGTATTGCTTGTTGCGTATCTCCTATGAAAATTGGTAAAGAAATGCAATTCTTTGGTGCAAGAGCAAACTTGGCTAAAACCTTGCTTTATGCAATCAATGGCGGTGTCGATGAAATTTATGGTAACCAAGTTACACCTGAATTCGAACCTATTAAATCAGAATATCTTGATTACGAAGAAGTATGCAAAAAATTCGATGTTATGATGGAATGGCTTGCAAAAACTTATGTTAGTGCTTTGAACATCATTCACTATATGCATGATAAATATTCATATGAAAAAGCATTGCTTGCTTTACATGATAGAGAAGTAACAAGAAAGCTTGGTTGTGGTATTGCTGGACTTTCAGTTGTGGCTGACAGTTTGTCTGCTATCAAGCACGCAAAAGTAAAAGTAATCAGAAACGAAGTTGGCTTGGTTGTTGATTATGAAATCGAAGGGGATTATCCAAAATACGGTAACAACGATGACAGAGTTGATACAATCGCTCAAGATATTGTTAAACAATTTATGGATAAAATCAGAAAATTCCCAGCATACAGAAACGCAATTCCAACACAATCTGTTTTGACTATTACTTCTAATGTTGTTTATGGTAAGAAAACAGGTAACACTCCTGATGGAAGAAAGAAAGGCGTTCCTTTTGCACCAGGTGCTAACCCATTACATGGAAGAGACACAAGCGGTGCTGTTGCTTGCCTTTGCTCTGTTGCAAAACTTCCTTTCGAACATGCACAAGATGGTATTTCTAACACATTCTCTATTATACCTGATTCTTTGGGTAAAGACAGAAATGCAAAGATTAACAATCTTGTAAGTTTGATTGATGGTTATGTGGTAAAAGAAGGTCAACATTTGAATGTTAATGTTTTCAACCGTGAAACATTACAAGATGCAATGGAACACCCAGAAAAATACCCACAATTAACAGTTCGCGTTTCTGGATATGCTGTAAACTTTATTAAGTTGACACGCGAACAACAATTAGATGTTATTTCAAGAACTTTCCACGAAAAGATTTAAGAAATAATTTTAATTGAATAAATAAAAGCCCGTCTTAATTAATTTTAAGGCGGGTTTTCTCTTATATATAGTTATAAAAAAAGAGCCTTTAAAACAAAAAGCTCTTTTTTCATAAAAATTAATCCAAATCTCCGATAGTTGTAAGTCCGTGGGAATGGAGAATGGATGCGATTTCTTTGACCTTTGACTTTGGTGGAGGCTTAATGCCATCAAGAGCATATTTAAGTCCCAAGCTTTCCCATTTATATTTACCCATTTCATGATAAGGAAGAAGTTCAATTAATTCAACATTATCAAAATGTTTAACAAAATTTGCAAAAGATTCAGCATATTTAGCATTATCATTATAACCAGGAACGATAACATATCTTATCCAAGTTCTTTTATTGCCAAGTTGTAAATGTTTTAAAAATTCGAAAACTTTGTCATTATCTTGCTTGGTTAAATCTTTGTGACGAATTGGGTCGATATGTTTTAAATCAAGCAAAACAAGGTCGGTATAATATAACAAAGCATCAAGTTCAGTAGTTAATTCCACAAAACCAGAAGTATCAATCGCGGTATGAATTTTTTCTTTTTTAAGACGGTAAAAAAGTTCTTTTAAAAAGTTCACTTGTAACAAAGGTTCGCCACCAGAAATAGTAACGCCACCACCAGAAAAATCCATAAAAGTTTTATATTTTACAATATTGTCAAAAATTTCTTTTACAGTTACTTCTTTGCCATCTTTGATATTCCAAGTGTCAGGATTATGACAAAATTTGCATCTTAAAGGGCAACCTTGCATAAAAACCACATACCTTATTCCAGGTCCATCAACAGTCCCAGCACTTTCTTGTGAATGTATTCTTGCTTTTAATTCTTCGTTCATTTTTTAATACTTTTTTTTAATTATAAATCCAAAATTTTTATTCAAATATAGTATTTAAAACCATAATTATCAATCAAAAATAAATAATAGTTTTTTATTTTAAAAACTTGGCATATTATTTAAAGATTAGAGCGTTTTTTAAGGAGATTTTAAAAGATATGACAGATTACAAAAAACTTGCAGGAAATAATATAAATTCATTAAGCCCATATAAACCAGGAAAGCCAATCGACGAGCTTAAAAGAGAGCTTGGAATTGAAAGGATTATAAAACTTGCTTCAAATGAAAATCCATATGGACCTTCGCCAATGGTAAGGGAAGCTATAATTAATGGAATTGATGATATTTCAAGATATCCATTAGGTGATGCTTATAATATCAGAATGGATTTGGCAAATAAGCTTAAAATATCACCAAAAGAGCTTATTTTCGGTACAGGTTCTAATGAATTAATTGAAATTTTGATGAGAACTTTTTTGCATGGTGAGGATTATGTCATGTCTCCAAGCCCATCGTTTCCCGTGTACTTTTTGTCTTCAAAGGCTTTGGGCTCAAAATGTGATTGGATTCCTACGGGTGAAAATTTTGAAATCGATTTAGACGAGGTTTTGGCAAAAATAACCAAAAATTCAAGAATAATTTTCATTGCAAATCCTAATAATCCTGTTGGTAATTATATTAATGCGGATAAGCTTACAAAGTTTATGGATAAAGTTCCAAGCGATATTATTGTCGTCATGGACGAGGCTTATATTGAATTTTCCGATGCCAAAGATATGTCTGATACTTTGTCAATGTTTAAAAAATATAAAAACATGGTGTTGCTTAGAACTTTTTCAAAAGCATATGGCTTGGCGGGTTTAAGAATTGGTTATGGTATTGCTGATGAAGAATGTATCGACATGATGAACCGAGTAAGACAACCATTTAACACTAATTCCTTGGCTCAAATTGGTGCTTGTGCGGCATTAAAAGACGAAACATGGCTTGAAAAAATTGTTAATGGAAACAAAGCTGGCAAAGAAATGTTATATAAAGGTTTTGAAGAGCTTAATCTTAAATATGTAAAGACCCAAACAAATTTTATATTGGTTAATGTTGGTGATGGTTTGAAAGTATTTAATGAGCTTTTAAATTTAGGGGTGATAGTAAGATTCCCAGGACCAGAGCTTTCAAAATATATAAGAGTTACAATAGGAAGCGAAGAAGAAAATCAAATATTCTTAGAGGCTTTGAAAAAAGTTATATAAAATAAAAAAAGGCTTAGGTTTAAAAAAATTCCTAAGCCTTTTTTCGTATCCGTTAGAAAGGATAAAATATTGGTAAAGCAAAAATCATCGATATACCGATTAATAATTGCATAGGCAACCCAGCTTTAACATAATCCATGAATTTATATCTTCCAACTGACATGACAAGCAAGTTTTGTGATGTTGAGAAAGGTGATATAAAAGCCATGGTTGTTGATACCGTTGTTGCAAGCAAAAATGGGTATGGACTTACCCCCATTAACAATGCTCCTTTTAAAGCAATAGGAGCAGTCAAAACCGCAGAAGCAGAAGAGCTTATAAAGGTGGTTAAAATTGACCCTAAAATATATATCGAAACAAGTAAAGCATAAGGCCCCATGCCTCCTAAAGAATTTATTAAATTAAAAGCAATAAGTTCTGTTAATCCAGTTTTTTCAAAAGCGCGAGCCATAGGGAGCATCCCAGCCATAACCACAATGGTTTGCCAATTCACACTTTGATATGACTCTTCAACACTTCTTAAGCATCGTGTAGCCAGAAGAGTTAATACTGCAAATATAACGGAAATTACAGGAGGAAAAATTTCAAAAACCATTGATAAAATCATAAGTAACATAATAAGACCTGTGATAGGAGCTTTTTCATTATATATTAATTTAGATGCTTCTTTTAAAGGTCTTCCTAAAAGCACAAAATCTTTTTCTTTTTTATATAAGTTATCAAGATCTTTCCAATCGCCTTCAACAAGCAAAGAATCTCCAAATTGAAGAGATGCGTTTCTTATGTCTTTTATCAAAGATTTAACCCCATCTTCTTGTTTAATAGCAAGAACTTTTACTTTATAATTTTCTCTGAAATTTATATCAGCAACGGTTTGTCCAATCAAAGGTGAATGAGGAAGGATAAAAATCTCTGCAATTCCTACGGTTCTAAAATCGAAAATATTGTCTGTTTTATTCTTTTTTTCAACAGGAAAAGAAAAATCAGTTTCCTTTAAAAAAGCTTCAACATCTTCTTTTAAGCCTTGACAATAAAGCACGCTTCCTTTTTTTATGGTTGTATTATATGTTGCCATGTTGTCTTTAACTTCTTTTGTAATTTTTGTTGCCTTTGTTTCGTAAACAATTTTATTTATTGTTACGTTAAAGTTTAAACAAAAATTTAAATCATTAAGAGTTTTTCCAATAAAAGAAGAATTTTTTGGAACTATTATTTTATATACTTTGTTGCCAAGTTCATACTTGCTAATAAGTTCATTTAAAAGCTTTTTATTTTTGTCTTTTTTTGTTGTAGTTTCTATGGAATTTTTTGTTAAAATTTTGCTTAAAAATAAAGAGGATGTAATGCCCAAAAACATACAAGTAAGTCCAACAGGAGCAAATGAAAAAAACGATAAAGCAGGGTATCCAGCATTTATAATTACCGATTGGATAATAAGGTTTTGAGGAACGCAGATAAGAGTGAGTAATCCAAGTGAACTTGCATACGCCATCGGGATTAAAAAGCGTTTAGGATTAAGATTTGCATTTGCGCAAATACTTAATACAATTGGCATCATAATAGCAACAGTTCCAGTAGAGCTTAAAAAACCACCGATAATTGATGTAACAAGCATAATGGCAATGAAAACATTATTTTCACTTGTGCCAGAAAATCTTAAAATTTGATTGCCAATAATGTTTGCAAGGCCAGTTTTTAAAATAGCAGAGCCAATCATAAAAAGTCCAATCATCATCATAACAATTGGGTTTGAAAAATCAGCCAAGGCTTCGTTTGGAGTTAAAACATTTGTCAACACCAAAGCCATTAAAACGTACATCGCAACTATATCAGATTTTATTTTCCCACTTACGAAACAACCAACGGCAGTAATGAGGATTATTATTGTTGTATACATAGGTGATATGGAATTAAAAAAAGACATGATTTTTAGCCTTGTAAAAAATAAAAAATATTGATAAAAAATTCATTAAAAAATTGTATAAACTTTTAATTGGTTTAAATAGATTTTTTAATGGAATATTTTCAAGTATTGTTTAAATAAAAGGTCTTGTCAATTAATATTTATTCATTAAGAAAATAACCATATTTTCAGAAGTTATTTTTAAAAAATAATATCAAAAAATATGGTTATAATTTTTATATAAAAAGTTATCTTTTTTTTTAAGGTTATTTTGTTTCTGTTTTCATGTAAATATACCAATAAACACAACCGACTAAACTTGCTCCTCCAATTATATTTCCGATGGTTGATGGTATAAGGTTTTTAATAATAAAATCAGCCCAAGTAATGTCAGCGCCAGTATAGATAGCAGTAGGAATAAAAAACATATTTGCAATAGAATGTTCATATCCAAGGGTAACAAAAAGCATAACAGGAAGCCAAATTCCAAGGCTTTTGCTTACGATATCTTTTCCCGCAAAGCCCATCCAAGTGCCAAGGCATACAAGCCAATTAGCTCCGATTCCTTTTAAAAGAACTTTGTAAAAATCTTGATCAACTTTATGCATTGAATAATTGTGAAGATAACTTCTCCATGGGTCGTGAGCAACTAAATCAACAGAGCTTGTCATAAAATAAGCAATAAATTGAGTGCCAAAAAAGTTGAAAATATATGATAAAACCCATACCTTTAATAAAGCGTTGAAGTTTATTTGTTTTTCTTTGAAAGGAAGCATCATAGCAGCACAATCGCTTGTGAATAAATCAGCCCCAGCAACGCTAACCATAATAAGTCCAACAGGGAACAAAGCACCAGCAATAAATTTGATAAGTCCAGGATTGTTTTCAGCGATACCAGGAAGTCCTCCCGCAACTATTACTGATAAAAGCCCTCCAAGAGCAATAAAAGCTCCTCCTAAAAACGATAATAATGCAAATTTTGCAAATGGAAGTTTGGTTTTGCACATGCCAAATGAACAAAATTCAACGGCAATTTCTTTTGGTGTATTGTAACTCATAAAATCAGTCCTTAAAAAAAGTATAGTTAAATTTAAAAATAAAGCTTAATTTAAACCTTTGATTTTTTTAATACAAGAAAAATTTTATATGTTGTTATTTATTAGAATTTAATGATTTTAGCATTTTTTATTTTTGCTTTATTTTCAAAAAATTCTTTCATAGAAAGATGATAGATTGACTTTTTCAAAAGGCATGCATTTATGAAAAGTTCATGAGTAAAAACGACAATAAATTTGTCTTCGTGATTTGTATTAATTAAATTTTGAACTCTTTGTAAAAATTGGTTAAAAGATTCAGCACCTTCACCATCAATATAATCAGGATCATTCTTTTCCCAATATTTATCTACACGAGGCTTTCTCTCTTCTGTGGTGGTTTTGACACAAGTTTTAGGGCAAAGATAAGTAAATTCATGAACATCCCAAGTTTCAACAGGAGTATCAGGATATTTTTTTATCAAAGGAGTAGCCGTTTGCAAAGTTCGAATATATGACGAAGTAACGATTAAATCAGGTTTAATAATAAAATTATTTGCAATTTCTTTTGCTTGGACTATGCCATTTTCGCTTAATGGAATAGAAGCGGGATTATCAGTCTTATGACCTAAGTTAGCTATACTTTCTCCATGTCGAATTAACCAAAGCATTTTATATAAATCCAACAAATGATAATTTATTACCGTCATGGTTAAGATGGATTATTGCACCATTTTTTACTTCCACATCTTTGCTGCCAAGTTGAAGCAAGGCTTGGGTTAAAATTATGCCGTGCCCTGAAATTGCAAAGGATTTATATTTATTTTGTTTTATATAATTATCAAGCCCTTTGAAAAGCCTTGTTCTAACCTCTCTTTTTGTTTCACCGTTTGGATACGAGATATCAAGAGCGGTTTCATCGTTTTTCCATTTATGATAAAAATCACCGTATTTGGCTTGGATTTCGGTGTAATGAAGTCCTTCACCATCGCCGATATCAACTTCGATAAAATGGTTGTCTTCTATGATATTTACATTTAATGATTGGTTAGCATAATTTGCGGTTTGCATGGCTCTTTTTAACGGCGAACTTATGATTATTTCGATATTTTTATCTTTTAATTTTTGACCAATTTCAACGGCTTGTTTAATGCCCATTTCGCTAAGCTCGGAATTATTAGTGTGTCCTTGGGTTCTTCCCATTACATTATAAGTGCTTTGACCATGACGAAATATGTAAATATCCATTTTATTTTTAAGCCTTTTTAATTTTAAAAGAATGGTTGAAAAGTAAGTTAAGAAATACAGCACATAAAGATCCAGAAACAATCCCGTTTCCAAAAATTATTTTAACGATTTCAGGGGCGTTATTGAAAATGCTTGGGCTTACTGTAATGCCAATTCCAATTGCAACTGAACAAGCGATAATAAGAAGGTTTTGATTGTCTTTATATTCCACATTTTTTAACATAGAAATACCAGCACTTATAACCATTCCAAACATAACAAGCATAGCTCCACCAAGAACCGAAGCAGGAATTATTGTGGCAAGGGCTGCAAATTTTGGAATAAGTCCTAAGAATATCAAAATTCCACTTGCATATATTGTAACGACTACGGATTTTACTTTTGCAATTTGAACAAGTCCAACATTTTGAGAAAAAGTAGTCCTTGGAAAAGAATTAAAAATCCCTGCAAAAATGATGGATAAACCTTCTGCCCTATATCCTTTTGCAAGGTCTTTTTCGCCGATTTTTTTATCGCAAATATCACCAAGAGCAAGAAAAATTCCAGTCGATTCCACCATAGAAACCACAGCAACAATAATCATGGTCAAAATTGAAGATATTTCAAATTTTGGCATTCCAAAATAAAAAGGTTTTACAAAATTAAACCAAGAAGCAGAAGATACAGGAGATAAATCAACTTTTCCCATTATTATTCCAAGCACAGTCCCAAAAACAATCCCAAGAAGCACTGAAATCGCTTGCATATATCCTTTGAAAAAACGGTTGATAAAAATGATAAAAAAGAACACGCAAAGTCCGAGGGTTAAATTGTCCAAACTTCCGAAATCTTTTGCCCCAACTCCACCTGCAAAATTGTCCATAGCAACAGGGATTAAACTTGCCCCGATTATGGTAACAATAGTACCAGTTACAAGGGTTGGAAAAAATCTTACCATTTTACTGAAATATGTTGCAAATAAACAAACAAAGATACCTGATGCGATTACCGCTCCGAAAATGGTGTTTATGTCATGAGAATTTCCAATCGCAATCATAGGCGCAACCGCGGTAAAAGTACATCCTAAAACGACGGGTAAACCTATGCCTGAAAATTTGGTTTTATATGCTTGTAAAAAAGTGGCAATTCCGCAAGTAAAAAGATCGGCTGTGATTAACAAAGCAATCTCATTAGGGTTTAATTTTAACGCTCCACCAATTATCAAAGGAACCACCACAGAGCCAGCATACATTGCCAAAACATGTTGAAGCCCTAAAAAGAAATTTTTGCCATCATTTTTTATATCAATCATTTTGCTTTTTTACTCATTTGTTTAAGGTTAAAAATATGAATTCATCATATTCTAAATTTTGCTCTTTTAAAATGTTAAATAACATTTTTTCACCTGCCATCATTGCCTCTTTTGGGTTTTTGTATTTTTGTTCTTCTTCCAAAAGCATTTTATACAAAGGAATTATAACCTCGTTTAAAATTTCACGATTTGGAACTCTTCTTGTCGAATGGTATCCGATAATATTGCCCTTGTCATCAAAGCTCGGAGTAACATGAGCAAAAACCCAATAATGGTCGCCATTTTTACAACGATTTATTACATAAGCAAAAATTTCTTGCCCTTTTTGAACCGTATCCCATAAAAGTTTGAAAACACACCGAGGCATATAAGCATGTCTGACAATGTTATGTTGTGTTCCGATTAATTCTTGTTCGGTATAACCGCAAATATTGATAAAAACATCATTGGCATAGGTTATAACACCTTTTTTATCAGTCTTTGAAACGATTATTTCCTCATCTTTAAAAAAGTGCTCAATATTTGTTACGGGTCTTCTATTCATAAATACTCACGATAAATTATTTTAATAAAGAAAATATGAATTCATCATACTCCATGTTTTTTTCTTCTAACATTTTATTAAGCATTCTCATGCCGGCTTCAATTCCTTCTTTTGGATTTATTTGTTTTTGTTCTTCTTCCAAAAGCTTCTTGTACAAAGGAATTATAACATTATCCAAAACTTTGCGATTTGGAACTCTTCGATTGGAATGGTATCCGATAATATTCCCTTTGTCGTCAAAGCTTGGAGTAACATGAGCAAAAACCCAATAATGGTCTCCATCTTTGCATCGATTTTTCACATAAGCAAAAATTTCATGACCACTTTCAATGGTGCTCCATAAAAGTTTGAATATCGTTCTTGGCATATGAGGGTGGCGAATAACATTGTGTTGTTGTCCGATAAGCTCATCTTCGGTATAATCGGAAATGTTAATGAATATGTCATTTGCATATGTTAAGACACCTTTTTTATTGGTTTTCGTAACAATCATTTCACCTTCATCAAAAAATCGTTCTTTATTGGTTATTTGTGTTTTTGGTCCGCTCATTTTTACACCTATATAACTTTTTTCATTTCCACGAGGAAGTTTTCAACTTTGTCTCTTAATTCATAAGATTGTTTATGAAGTTCAGCAGAAGATACCGACACATCATAAGCAACCGTTTTTGTTTCCGAAGTAGAAATCGAAGCTTTTTCAATGCTTGAACTCATATCATTGGTTTTAACCGAAGCATAAGTAATATTTTTTGATATTTCATTGGTTGCCAAAGATTGTTCGTGGATAGCTGATTTTACTTCGTTATTTGAAACATAGACTGTGTCAATTGAGCTGTTGATTTTTTCAACCGTTACGACCAAAGATTTTGTTGCAAATTGAATACCTTTTACCAATTCTTCGATATCTTTTGTTGCATTTCCCGTTTGAGTTGAAAGATTTTTAACTTCATTAGCAACAACAGCAAACCCCTTGCCATGTTCGCCCGCTCTTGAAGCTTCAATAGTAGCGTTTAAGGCAAGTAAATTGGTTTGTGATGCAATATCGTTAATGAAATTCATAACTTCATTAATTTTATCAACAGAAAGAGCAAGATTATTAACTTCTTTATTAATTTCTTTCATTTGGTTAATAACTTCGCCGGTTTCTTTGCTTGCTTCATTGACTTGGGAGCTTATGTGTTCAATTGAGCTGGATAATTCATTAGTAGCAGCAGTAATAGAAGCAATGTTATTAGAGGTTTCTTTTGCCGCACCTGTAACAAAAGAAGCAATTTCATTAGTTTCAGTCGAGCTTTTTTCCATATGTTTTGAAAAATTACTGAGTTTAGAAGCAGAAGCCGCCAAAATACCAACGGTGGAATTAATGCTTTTTTCAAAGGTATTCACAAATTGTCTAAACATCATTATTTTGTTGCCCATAACATCGGTGGCATCATTGATAACGGTCGCACCATGTTTGAAAGCTCCATGTAAACCAGTGGTAAGGACTTTTCTGAAATATTTTTGTTTTGTAACATATTGCAAAGATGCCATAGCTTCTCTTACAAACGCATCATTACGATTTATCATCGAATTTACAATTGTATTTAATTCTTTTATAATGCCTTTTGCATTGCTTTTTACAATTCTTTTTTCAAAATCGCCTTTATCCACAGCCTTGCAAACATCAATCACAGTTTGAATTTCTTTTTCAATTTTGTTTGTGAATTTTAATCCGATAAAGCAAAAGATTAAAGGTAATGTCATAATCATATTTATTGAATAATTTTTATCATTAAAGTTTAATATGAAAATTAAACCTGAACTAATTATTCCAAGAATAAACATCATTTTTATGAAAGATAAAGAAGAAAAATTTTTCATTATTTTTGAACCTTTTAAACAAATATAATTTATGCATTCAAATACTAATTTAAAGCAATTTAATGAATAAGTGAATAAAAATCGTAAAAAAGTTAAATAAAGAGTTTTACTTTGTTGAGTATGTAAAAAACTTATCCTATAATATGAGATTGTTTTAAACAATTTAATCGAAGGGTAATAAAAAAATATGTATGATTTCTTAAAAAAAAGGCAAAAAAAGGCCTTTCTTGCACTTGCAAGCGGAGAGGTTTTTAAAGGATACTCAATTGGCGCAGAAGTTGACAATGTCGGTGAAGCAATCTTTAATACAGGTATGTCAGGATATGAAGAAGTGGTTTCAGACCCATCATATGCTGGACAATTCGTGACATTTACGGCTCCTGAAATTGGTAATTATGGAACCAATGATTATGATATGGAGTCATCAAAATTATATCTTAACGGTGTGATTTTGCATGAATTAAATCAAGCTTCGAACTTTCGTTCAACAATGTCTTTTGAAAACTTGCTTAAAAAATACAATGTACCAGCCATTGCAGGCATCGATACCCGACGATTAACATTGGTTTTAAGACAATATGGAGTACAAAAGGCATTTTTACATTGTTCAAACGAAGAAATTTCAGTTGAAACAGCAATCAAAAAAGCAAAAGATTGGGAAGGTTTAGACGGTCAAGATTATGCTTTAAAAGTAACTACTGATAAGACTTACAAATGGAATAATAAAGGCCGTTTTAAGGTTGTTGCGGTTGATTATGGTATCAAACACGGAATTTTAAAAAGATTAGAAGAAAACGGAATGGATGTGACGGTGGTTACGGCAAAAACTTCGGCCAAAGATATTTTGGCAATGAAGCCAGATGGTGTTTTCTTATCAAACGGACCTGCTGACCCGATTGCACTTGATTATGCGATAAATGGTATCAAAGAAATGGTTGGCAAAGTGCCAATTATGGGAATTTGTCTGGGGCACCAATTAATTGGTTTGGCTTTGGGTGCGGAATGTGGAAGATTGAAATTCGGTCATCATGGTTGTAATCATCCTGTAAAAAATCTTATAACTGGTAAGGTTGAAATTACTTCACAAAATCATAATTTCGCTTTGGATATCAATTCTTTGCCAAGCCATGTTGAACTTACTCATGTGAACTTAAACGATAATACGGTCGAAGGCATTATGCACAAAAACGAACCGATATTTTCGGTGCAATATCACCCAGAATCATGTCCAGGACCTCATGATTCAAGATATTTATTTGAACAATTTGTAAAGATTATGGAGAGATAAGAAAATGCCAAGAAGAACAGATATAAAAAAGATTATGTTAATTGGTTCAGGGCCGATTGTCATTGGACAAGGTTGTGAATTCGATTATTCAGGGGTTCAAGCTTGTAAGGCATTGAAATCAGAAGGTTTCGAAGTTATTTTGGTAAATTCAAACCCAGCCACAATCATGACAGACCCAGAATTTGCGGACAGAACTTACATCGAACCTTTAACTTCCGACATTTTACACGAAATTATAAGAAGAGAAAGACCAGACGCACTTCTTCCAACTTTGGGTGGGCAAACTGCATTAAATTTGGCGATGGAACTTCATGAAAAAGGCATTTTAAAAAGATACCAAGTCGAGCTTATCGGTGCTAAGGCTGAATCAATTAATAAAGCAGAAGATAGACAAGAATTTAAAAAGGCTATGCTTGAAATCGGGCTTGATTTACCGATGTCTGGTTCGGCTCATGATTTGGATACGGCTTTGGCAATTGCTGATACCATTGGAACTTGGCCTTTGATTATTCGTCCAGGCTTTACTTTGGGTGGAACTGGTGGCGGTATCGCATATGATAAAGATGAGTTTGTTGCAATCGTTACAAAAGGCTTGACCGCAAGTAAAAACAGCGAAGTTTTGATTGAAGAATCTTTGCTTGGTTGGAAAGAATATGAAATGGAAGTCATGAGGGATAAAAAAGGCAATGCAATGATTGTATGCTCGATTGAAAACCTTGACCCTATGGGAATTCATACAGGTGATTCAATTACCGTTGCTCCTATTCAAACCTTAACCGACAGCGAATATCAAATCATGAGAGACGCTTCGTTAAAAGTTATGGAAGTTATCGGAGTTGAAACTGGTGGTTCAAATGTTCAATTCGCGGTTAACCCAAAAACGGGAAGATTAATCGTAATTGAAATGAACCCTCGTGTTTCAAGGTCTTCGGCGCTTGCTTCTAAGGCTACTGGTTTTCCGATTGCAAAAATTGCGGCTTTGCTTGCGATTGGTTATACTTTGGATGAAATTTTAAACGATATTACGGGTGAAACTCCATCTTGTTTTGAACCTGCGATTGACTATATCGTTACTAAAATTCCAAGATTTACTTTTGAAAAATTCAAAGACGCTGATGCAACTTTGGGAACTCAAATGAAATCTGTGGGTGAAACTATGGCTATTGGTCGTACTTTCAAACAATCTTTCCAAAAAGCATTAAGGTCTTTGGAAATTAAAAGGTTTGGATATGGTGCTGATGGCAAGGACGAAAAATATGAAAGCCTTGGATTAGAAGAGCTTAAAGCAATCCTTAAAAAGCCATTAAGCGACAGAATTTTTTATGTAAGAGCAGGCTTTAAAGCAGGCATAAGCATTGATGAAATGTATGAACTTACAAGTATCGACCCATATTTTTTAAGAAATTTGGCAGAGCTTGTTGCTTTTGAAGACGAAATCAAAACCGCTAAGAGCCTTGATGGATTAAAAGCTGATAAAGATTTGTTTATCCAAGCAAAGGAAATGGGATATTCTGATGTTCAAATTGCATATCTTTTAAACACAACCGAAGACGAAGTTTCAAAGGCAAGGAAAGAAGTTGGAATTGCTCCTGTATTTTCTGTTGTTGATACTTGTGCGGGTGAATTTGAGGCAAAAACTCCATATTATTATTCAACCTATGGCGAATATAGCGAACCTGTAAGAGATACTGGATTATCGAAAAAAATCATGATTTTAGGCGGAGGTCCAAACCGAATTGGTCAAGGAATTGAATTTGATTATTGCTGTGTCCATGCTTCTTTTGCGTTGAAAAAAATTGGTTATGAAAGCATTATGGTAAATTCAAACCCAGAAACTGTATCAACCGATTATGATACTTCGGATAAGCTTTATTTTGAACCATTAACGGTCGAAGACATTATGCACATTTATGAAAGAGAAAAATGTGATGGTGTGATTGTTCAATTTGGTGGTCAAACTCCGCTTAATTTGGCAAAAAGATTGGAAAAAGCAGGCGCTCATATAATTGGAACCAGCACAAAATCCATCGATATGGCAGAAGACAGAGATTTCTTTAAGGGGTTAGTCGAAAAGCTTGGTATCAACCAACCAGATTCAGGAATTGCTTATTCGGTTGAAGATGCGGTTAAAATTGCAAACAAAATAAGCTATCCTGTACTTGTAAGGCCTTCATTCGTTTTGGGCGGTCGTGGTATGATGATTGTCTATAACGAAAAAGATTTAAGGCAATATGTTAAACAAGCAACTGATGAGAGCGAAGGCAAGGCAATTTTAATTGATAAATTCCTTGAAAATGCAATTGAGCTTGATGTTGATTGTGTAAGTGATGGTAAAACCACCGTAGTTGGTGCAATTATGGAACATGTTGAACCTGCTGGAATTCATTCTGGGGATTCTGCTTCAATTATACCTCCAATGAGTCTTAGCAACGAAATAATTGAATTGGTAAGAAAACATACTCACGATTTGGCAAAAAGTCTTAAAGTATGCGGTTTAATGAATGTTCAATATGCGATTAAAAATGGTAAGGTTTATATTATCGAAGTAAATCCAAGAGCTTCAAGAACCGTTCCATTTGTAAGCAAAACTATCGGTGCTCCTTTGGCTCAAATTGCAACAGCTTGTATGTGTGGAAAAACCTTAGAAGAACTTGATTTCACAAAAGAAATTAAGGTTCCTTATACCGCGGTTAAAGAAGCCGTGTTCCCATTTGCAAAATTCGGTGGAGTAGGGGCGATTTTAAGCCCTGAAATGAAATCTACTGGTGAAGTTATGGGTATTGATTATTCTCGTGGTCTTGCTTATCTTAAATCTCAAATTGCAGGCGGAAACGAAATTCCAATGAAGGGTAATGTTTTTGTTTCGATTAAGGGAATGGAAAAATTAAGAGCTGTAGAATATATCAAAGAACTTGCTGAGGTTGGTTTTAAAATTTATGCAACCAAAGGCACTTCGACAGCTTTATATAACGCTGGGGTCAAGTCTGAGGCGATATTCCATATTGGTGAAGCAAGACCTAATGTTCTTGATTTATTAAAAGACGCAAGAATTGATTGGGTTATCAAGGTTTCTGATATAACCGAACAATCGATGAATGACGAAATGAAGATAAGAGCAATAACAAGCATTAAAAATATCCCAATAACCACAACGATTGAAGGTATTTCTTCGGCAATTATTGGTATAAAAGAAAAGCTTGATTTCGGAAGATTGGAAGTTTGTTCAATCCAAGAATATCAAAGACATAAAGCATAAAGCAAATTAGAGGGTTGAAGTTTTTTAACCCTCTTTTTTAAAAAAAGGGAATATATAAATGAAAGCAGTAATTTTTGATTTTAATGGAACAATGTTTTTTGACAGCGAAAAGCATGAACAGGCATGGAAACAATATGGAGAAATGGTTTTAAATCGAAAAATATCTGATGAAGAATTTAAAAACCATGTCCATGGAAGGAATAATCTTTGCATTTTGTCCTATTTCAAAGAACGAGAACTATCCAAAGAAGAAGTTGATATAATGGGTGAGGAAAAAGAAGCAATTTACCGCAAATTATGTTTAGAAGATAAAGATAACTTTAAGTTGGTTGATGGCTTGGTTGAGTTTCTTGATTATTTAAAAGAAAACAAATATTTGATAAATATTGCCACTGCATCTGGAATTATTAATGTCAAATTTTTCTTTGAAAGTTTTGGTTTGGATAAATGGTTTGATTTTGAGAAAATAGTTTATGGTAACGGCTTAATAAAAAGCAAGCCTGACCCAGAAATATTTTTAAAAGCAGCACAAAATTTAGATATTAATCCACAAGATTGTATCGTTTTTGAAGATTCTCATTCAGGTTTAGGTTCTGCAAAAAATGCAAATATTGCAAGGATAATAGGGGTAAATAATACCGAAGACGAAAATTATTTTGATAATATAAATTATTTGTTTGATGTTATTAAAAATTTCAAAGATTTTAAACATTTAATATCTTGATTTGAATATTTTATTTAAACGGAAAAAGGAGGTAATTTAATTTTTACCTCCTTTTTTTTATGTCATAAACTTACTTTAAATATTTTTAATAGTATTTAAGAAGTTTTCGATATCTTGTTTCAAAGATATAGTCTTTTCTTTCAAATTATCCGCAGAATGGAGCACTTCATTAGAAGCAACCCCAGTGTTATTCGCAGCCTCTGAAACAAGTTCGATATTGGTTGAAATATCCCGAGTACCATCAGCAGCTTGCACCACATTGTTTGAAATTTCCGCAGTCGCCGCCGTTTGTTCTTCCACCGCCGAAGCAATAGCAGTCGAAATTTCGTTCACAACCGAAATAGTATGCTTAATTTCGTTAATTGCCCGAACGGTTTCTTCGGTTACTTGTTGCATATTTTTAATTTGAATAGCAATCTCATCAGTCGCCTTAGCAGTTTGATTAGCCAAAGATTTAACCTCATTAGCAACGACAGCAAAGCCTTTACCAGCGTCACCCGCACGAGCCGCCTCGATAGTAGCATTTAATGCAAGTAAGTTAGTTTGTTCGGCAATATCGGTAATAAGATTGATGATTTGTTCGATTTGTTTTGAATTTTCCGCCAACTTAATCACGGTTTTTGACGCATCAATGGCTCTTTTTTCGGCTTCATCAGTACTTCTGGTTTGGTTAGCCACTTGCGAGCTGATTTCTTGAATAGAAGCTGACAATTCATCGAAAGCAGAAGCCACAGTGTCCACATTAGCAGTAGTTTGAACAGTAGCAGCAGCCACATTAGCCGCCTGAGAACTTGTTTGTTCGGCCATCAAAGCCATGTTTTTTGTAGTTTCTCTCATCTGGACCGCAGAACCAAGAACATCTTCCAAGAATTTTTTAGATTTTTCATCAAATTCTTTGGTGGTTTGTTCAATTTTCTTTGCTCTTTCGATTTCGATTTCAGCCTTTCTTCTTTGTTCTTCTTCAAGTTTATCTTGTGTGATTTTATTTTCTCTGAAAATTTCCACAGCCTTAGCAATATCGCCAATTTCGTCATATCGTTCAGTAGCAGGAACCTTAATATTGGTTTTGCCATCGGTCAACATTCCAATGACTTCAACGATTTTTTTAAGAGGGTTAAGCATATTTGAAATGCTTACAAAAAAGAAAACATTAATCGCAATAATACCAATCAAAAATCCAAAGAATATCAATTTAAAATAAAAATTATATTGTTCTAAAATAGTCTCCATAGGAATTACAGCAGCAAAATACCAATTTTTATCAATTCCATCAACACCAAAAGGAATATAAACAGTAAGATATTTTTTATTATTCATTTCAGAATATTTATGGAATACATTACCATCTTTAAGTTCGTCTTTTATATTTTCAAAATCAGGGTGTTCATCTTTTATATTTTTCATTAAAACATCGCTTTTTTGCCCATGAGCTACAATTATGCCTGTGTTCGAAAATACATAAGAATAACCACCAAGAGGTTTGATATCTTTTACAATTTTTTGGAAAACATCTAAATTTACATCAGAGCTTACAATGCCTGTGAATTCGTTGTTGTTGTTTAGTATAGGAACAGCAATAGTAAACATTGGAATTTGTTCATTGCCCAAAGGATAATAATATGGTTCGATTAACTCAGCCTTTTTGGAAAGTTTAGGAGCATAATAATATTCGCCCTTAATTTCATCGTCATAATTTGCGACTTCACCATTTGTTATTTTATTTTCTTCTCTTACATACCAAACTGCAAACCGTCCATTGGCATCAGCCCCGATTTCACCAATATGGCTTACATCGTCCTTGTCATATGCGTTTGGTTCAAAAGAAGCGTAAATATCAAAATATTCGTTATTTTTTTACAATAAAATTTTTAATAGAATTAAGAATAACATATCGTTGTGATTTATTGTCTTCTCTTAAATGATGGATATTGTTTTTAAGTTCATCAATTTTATTTTTTACCTTATCAAGCCTTGATTTTATCATATAAACACCAATTTGAGCCTCATTTTTTGCTAAAATCTCAGAGTTTTTAAGGCTGTTTTGATATGTGTTTTGTAAAATAATGTAAGCAATTGGGACAAAGACAATTAAGATGCTTATAAAAATAAGAAGATTAATTTTATTTGTGAGTTTGAGTTTGTTTAGCATTGTTTTCCTATTATAAAATAAAAGTTACCGTAAGTTATTATAATTTAATAGTAACGATAATAAAAGAATATTTTTATTTTATAAAAAAAGACCGCCAGTAAAAACTAGCGGTTTCTTTATTTGAATGGTGAGCGTGCTGGGATTCGAACCCAGGGCCACCTGATTAAAAGTCAGGTGCTCTACCGACTGAGCTACACACTCTCTAACCAATCAACAAAAACGAAAATATATAATTAATGACTATATGTCAAGATAAAAATTTACTTATTAGTGATTTTTTTATATTTTCGGTTACAAAGCTTGAAATATCGCCATTTAAACGGCAAATTTCTTTTACAAATCGTGAAGAAATAAACTGATGATTTTCTGATGCCATTAAAAAAACGGTGTCAATTTCTTTGTTTAAGCGTCGATTCATAACGCACATTTTAAATTCGTATTCAAAATCGGACACGGCTCTCATTCCGCGGATTATCATAGAAGCATTTTTTTCAAGGGCAAAGTTTATTAAAAGTCCTTCAAAAGGAACGACCTCAAACTCGATTCCAAGTTTAAGGTCGTTTACTTCACTCGTAATAAGAGAGACTCTTTCTTCTAATGTAAAAAGAGAATCCTTGCCAGTTTCCTTGGCGACACCGATGATAAGTTTGTCAACGATATCAGCAGAACGCTTGATAATGTCGAGGTGTCCCAAGGTTACAGGGTCAAAAGTCCCTGGATAAATGGCAATTTTCTTATTCATTGTTTCCTTCTTCTTGATTAATAACCTCAGAAACTTCCATTTCCGCAATTTCATCAAGTGCTTCGTCGCTTAATTCTGTGTCGATTATTTCTTCTTCATCATCGATTTCACCGATATTTGATACAGAAACAACATTTTCACCTTCGTTAAGTCTGAATAATATCACACCAAGAGTTGCACGAGATGCGAGTCTTATTTCAGAAGCTTTGATTCGTATCAACTTGCCAGTATCAGTAACAAGCATGATTTCCGATTTTTCGGTAATAGGGAAGGAAGCCACGACTTTAAGTTCTCTTGATAAATCAAGGTTAGCGATACCAGAACCACCTCTTGAAGTTACACGGTAGTCGTAAGCAGAAGAGCGTTTACCATATCCATTTTCGGTAACGGTTAAAATAAATTCTTCTTTTTCAGATAATGGAATAAACTTTTCTTCGATTGCTTCGATTTCGCCACGCTTTAAGGCGCTTGATTGTTTTAAATATTCGTCTCTGTCTGCTGTTTCGACATCGATATGTTCAAGTACAGACATAGAAATAACTTCATCGCCGTCGTTAAGTTTCATACCCCTTACACCAGTTGAATTTCTTCCGACAAAGACGCGGATATTATCCACAGGGAATCTTACACATTTACCACCCTTTGAAGCGAGCAATATGTCTTGGTTTTCGTTGCACATTTTAACATCAACAAGGAAATCATTGTCATCAAGTTTCATTGCGATTTTACCATTTGCACGAATATCAAAGAAGTCGCCGAGTTTGTTTCTTCTTACTCCGCCACTTTTTGTTGCAAACATGATGGAATTTTCTGCCACATCTTCTTCTTTTTCAGGCAAACACATGATGGTTGTTATGGTTTCCCCTTGGTCCACAGGGAGCATATTAATAATCGCCTTACCCTTAGATTGTGGAGTTCCAATAGGAAGTTTATAAGTTTTAAGTTTATAAGCCATACCTTTGTTAGAGAAGAATAATAAAGGAGAGTGAGTGCTTGTAACGATTAAGTTGGTTACAAAATCTTCCTCATGAGTGCTCATTCCCGAACGACCTTTACCGCCTCTTCTTTGAGCTTTATAAGTTGATAAAGGAACTCTTTTAATATAACCAGTGTTTGTAACGGTTACAACCATATCTTCTCTTGGAATTAAATCTTCGTCGTCTTGGTCAAAGTCACCAGAAAGCTCAATCACGGTCTTTCTTGGAGTTGCAAATTTTGCTTTGATATCCAATAATTCGTTTTTGATGATTTCATAAATTCTTTGTCTTGAACTTAAAATGTCAAGATATTCCTTGATTTGGTCACCAATTGTTTGAAGTTCGCCGTGAATCTTGTCTCTTTCAAGTCCGGTTAAACGGTGAAGTCTTAAATCCAAAATACCCTT
>JAKJEU010000095.1 GCA_022705265.1 Pseudomonadota bacterium
GATGCAATTGTATATGCGGTTTGCCCTTGTTTATTAACAACATTAACATCAGCACCATTTTTAATTAACAATTCGGCAATTTCTGGTTTGTCTTGATATCTTGTGGCATACATTAATGCTGTCTCGCCATTAATATCTTCGGCATTTACATCAACTCCCAAAGAAATCAAAGTTTCAAGCATTGTATAACCAGAGTTTTTCGTAATCGCAAGCATCAAATACGAAATATCATTTAAAAGACGATTTTTTATATTAAATCCTTTTTTAACAAGCAACTCAACCAAAGCAGGATCGCTTGAAAATGTAATTGATAAAGACATCGCATCTAAACCATCTTTATTTTTTGCGTTAATATTTGCACCATTATCAATCAAAGCTTCGATAATTGACAATTTCGTATTTTTTGAAACCGCAAATAACAAAGGTGTATAACCATCTTTTATTTCTTTATTAACTTCGGCACCTTTGTTTAACAATATGTCAACAATTCTTGAACTTTTATTATTTTGAATTGCATAAACCAAAGCGGTAAAATTATCTTTGCTTACTGCATTAACCTTTGCACCAGCAAAAATTAATCCCATGATAATTCTTTCATCTTCCTTTTTAGCCGCAGCCATCATCAAAGGAGTAACATCACTACCATCTTTGATATTTACATCAGCACCTTTTAAAATAAGCTCTGATATTTTATTATAATCGCCCATATCATCAAAGGTATAAAACAAAAGCTCTTTACCATATGCTTCTTTGTCTTTTTTTTCATCTGCAAAAGAAGTATTGGTTAGGACAAAAAAACATAATAAAGTAAATAAAATTTTTTTCATGAAAAAGCCATAATCCATAAGTTATAATGAAATTATTAAAACATATAAATTATAAAAAATTAAGGACTTTTTTTCAAAAGCTAAACTTTATGTTATTTTTCTTACAGCACCATGAGCAGCGGAAGTTACAAATTTCGAATATATTTTCAAAGAATTAGGCACATTTCTTGACCTTTGAGGTTCAAAAGGCTTTTCTTTCTTCATTTCTTCTTTTAATCTTTTTTGCATATCTTTTTCAGGTACAAGAACATCAATTTTTCTTTCAGGTACATCAATCTCAATGATATCGCCATCTTTTATCAAACCAATCGCGCCACCTTCTGCTGCTTCTGGGGACACATGACCGATTGAAAGACCCGAAGTTCCGCCAGAAAAACGACCATCTGTAAGCAAAGCACATTTTGCCCCAAGACCTTTTGATTTTAAATAACTGGTTGGATAAAGCATCTCTTGCATTCCAGGACCACCCTTTGGGCCTTCGTAACGAATAATAACGACATCTCCTGCCTTTACTTTTCCATTTAAAATGCCTTCTACTGCTTGGTCTTGGCTGTCAAACACAACCGCAGGACCGCTAAATTTTAAAATTTCTTCGGCAACACCAGCAGTTTTTACAACACAACCTTCAAGAGCAATATTACCATACAAAACCGCCAAACCACCGTCTTTTGAATAAGCATCTTCCATCTGTCTTATGCAACCGCTATGCCTGTTGATATCGCCAAGCTCATAATAATTACTTTCGCTTTGAGGTTCTGCACCGATTTTTCCACTTGGAGCGGCAAGATAAAATTGTTTTCTGTCTTCTAATATTGTGGTTGTAATATCGTTATCAAGAATTTGTTTAATAATCGTATCGCCACCCACAGTATATTCACCCTTATGAATTAAGGCACCTCTGTCAAGTTCAGAAAGAATCGACATAATTCCACCCGCTTTATGAACATCTTCGACATGATATTTTGAAGATGGAGCAACTTTGCACAAATGAGGAACTTTTCTTGATAATTCATCAATATCCTTCATTGAAAAGTCGATTCTCGCCTCTCTTGCAATCGCAAGCAAATGCAATATAGTATTAGTCGAACCACCCATAGCAATATCCAAAGTCATTGCATTTTCAAGACTTTCTTGTGTAACGATTTTAAGAGGCAAAACTTTTTCATCGCCTTCTTCGTAATATTTAAAGGTATTTTCAACAATTTTTCGTGCTGCTTTAAGGTATAAATCATGTCTTAAAGTATGGGTAGCAACCAAAGTCCCGTTACCAGGCAACGCAAGCCCCAAAGCTTCGGCCAAACAATTCATGGAATTAGCCGTAAACATTCCCGAACAAGAACCACAAGTTGGGCAAGCCGATTTTTCAATTTTTAAAAGCTCTTCATCACTTATCTCATCATTTGCACCAGCCACCATAGCATCGACCAAATCGCTTCCTTTTTCGTGCTTTCCAGCCTCCATCGGACCACCAGAAATAAAAACCGTAGGAATATTAAGTCTCATCGCTGCCATCATCATTCCAGGAGTGATTTTATCACAGTTTGAAATACAAATCATCGCATCAGCACAATGAGCATTAACCATATATTCCACAGAATCCGCAATCAATTCACGAGAAGGAAGAGAATAAAGCATTCCCGAATGCCCCATCGCAATACCATCATCGATCGCAATAGTATTAAATTCTCTTGGTACTGCACCAATTCTTTTTATTTCTTCGGAAATAATTTCCCCAACTTTTTTCAAATGGACATGACCAGGAACAAATTCGGTATAAGAATTAACAACCGCAATTATAGGTTTATCAAAATCAGCATCTTTAAGTCCAGTTGCTCGCCACAAACTTCTTGCTCCTGCCATAAGACGACCTTTTGTTGATGTATGCGACCTATATTTAGGCATAATAAACTCCTTAAAAATAACTTTACGAAAATAACACATATTTTAAAACATGATAATCAAAAATACCATGTTTGTAAAAGGGCTATTTAAAAAAACTTTAAAATAATTTGATTTTTTCGCCAACTCGTTGAATTTCTTTTTCAACCATTCTTTCGACAACATCTTGAAGATTAGCATCAAGCCATTCTTTTAACATAGGTCTTAAAAGCTCTTTTATAAGTTGTTCGATTGTAATTTTGCCATTACCAAGAAAAGCAACTTTTTCTTCTGCCATTGCTTTTGCAAGTTCAGCAAATTTGCAAACTGCAAAATCTTGTACAGGCTTTGATATAAGTTCTTCTGTACTTTTCATGAAAGTTTCAGGTATTTTTTGTGGTTTTGGTTGTGGAGGAGGAGGTGGTGGAGTATATAATTGAGATTCCTCAATAACCATATCAGGGGTTAAAGAAACCACATCTTCTTCTTGTTCCATAACAGGTTCAGGCACGAATTCAGGCTCAGGAGCAGGTTCTTCCATTACCTCTTGAACTTCCTCTGGTTGTTCAGCTGGCACATCTTCAATATCATCAGATAAAATCTTTCTGATTGATGACAAGATATCTTCCATTGATGGTTCGTTTTGTTCGCTCACTTTAATTACCCATGCTTTTAATAAAACTTTATTATATAATAATACAATAGCTTAAAAATAGTTAATATTTATTTAAATAAATTTCAAGCTAAGAATCAACTATTTATTACTTTCCCCTGTTCCAATCCACTTATTTTTCACTTTATCATAATTTTCAAGAGGATTATATAAATTAATTGCAACATCAAAATTACTTAACAACAAACCACCCGTTAATGAAATAAGAGAAAACGACTCGACAACTTCATCTCTTTTTGCCGTAACCATATTAAGTTTAGCATCAAGCAAATCTTGTTCCGCATCCATAACATCAATTATTGTTTTAGTACCAATTTCCCATTCTTTTTCCATGCTTAAAAGAGCAACCTCATAAGCCTTAATTTGCGAATCATAAGCCTTAATCCTTGCCTTAATCGCGTTTAAATTTTGCCAAGTCTCAGTAACACTTTTTTTGATATCAAGCCTTAAAGCCTCAGTATCAAGGCGTTTTTGATTAGCGATTTCTTTTGCCTGTCTTACTTTTGAATAATAAAGCCCACCTTCATACAAAGGAATATTCAAAGTCGCAGTCGCCTTTAACTCTTTATACTCATCATTTTTATATTGTTGATTTTCGCCATAAGTACCACTTAAACGACCATCTAACGAAGGCAATAAACCACTTCCAGATTTTGCGACATCATTTCTTGCACTTTTTTCCGAAAACATCGACATCTTAATCAATGGATTTTCTTTTAACGCAATATTCAAAACATCATCAAATTCAGACAATATCATTTCCGATGGAGGCGTTACATTCTTATCCAAGTTTTCAGGAAAAGCGCCAGTCACAGATTGATAATAAGCCTTTGCATTTTCAAGCAACCCCTCAGCAGAGATTCTTTCAGCCTTAGCCCCTTCATATCTTGCTTCTGATTGCGAATAATCAGTAATTGTTATTTCACCAATTTCATATCGTTTTTTTGCCTCATCAACATGTTTTTTATAAACCTGTTCTTTGTTAAAATTAAGCCCCAAAGAAGCATCAGCATGAACCACACTCATATAAGCTTTTGCAGTTTCAAGCAATAAATCTTGTTCCTTTGAAACCAAAGAAAATCTTCCCGCCTTAATTAAATTTTCCGCAGACTTTTTCGAAGCAACCGATTCAAAGCCGCTAAACAATGATTGATTTAAAACCACCGAAGCGCCGTATGGCTGACGATTTGAATCACTTTTGACACCGCTTTCAAGTTCGAGTTCAGAATCGACATGAGAAATATCAGAAACCAAGCTTACTTTTGGGCGAAAAGATGAATTTGCTTGGGATAAATTTTCATCCAAAGTTTTAAGTTTTGCTCTTTCAGATTTTAATTCTGGGTTACTTTGATAAGTCATAACAAACGCATCAATTAAATTTTCCGCACAAACATCAAAAGCAAACAAAGTCAAAGCACAGGTTAAAAACAATTTTTTCTTCATAAACATACCAATCTTTTTTTAATAATTTTACTAATAAAATAAAGTAAAAACAATCATTTTACTAGAACTTTTATTGAACAAAGTTGAAAATATAATCTTTTTTAAAATTACCATTTTCTTTTTTTATCAAAAACACTCGTAAAATTTTTCCTTCTCTATGAAATCCAACAAGCCGTCCTTTCTCACTTAACTGAGACAATATCGAATCATCAATTTCAATGTTTATATCATCAATTAATAATATAGCATCATAAGGAGCTTGTTCCAAAAAGCCTTTATTCCCAGCACTTTTAAACAAAGCAACATTATCAATTTGATTTTTTATAATATTTTCTTCGGCTTCTTTAAAAACATCAGCATCGTTTTCAAGCGCCAACACAGCATTACACAAACAAGAAAGAATCGCCGCCGAATATCCATACGAAGCCCCGACATTTAAAACGAAATCAGTATTTTTAAGCTCCAACACATCAACCATCAAAGCAAATTCAAGCCGATTTAATAAAAAACGCCCCTCTTTTATCTTTATTCTTTTATCAAGATATGCCAAATGCTTAAATTCATCAGGCAAAAATGCCTCGTAATCAATTTTTAAAAAAGCATCAACAATTTTATAATCAAAATTCTTATACACAAGAAGCTGATTATTTATGAAATTTTCTTTTATTTTATTAATATCTGTCATGCTTTTAACATATCAGAAAAAAAAAAATAAAAAAAATGAAAAAAAATTGTTGACTAATTTTTAAAATAAGTTATAAATATGATTACTTCATGAGTTGAAGTGGACAAAGAGGCCGAGTGGCAGAATGGTCATGCAGAGGACTGCAAATCCTTTGACATCGGTTCGATTCCGGTCTCGGCCTCCAAAATGAACTTTTGTTAAGTTCCGAGTTAGCTCAGTGGTAGAGCAATCGGCTGTTAACCGATCGGTCGTAGGTTCGAATCCTACCCGCGGAGCCACAAGATCTCCATATATTTTCAATGTGTTGAGCTGGCTCACATAGAGCCGGGCTCTTTGTGACATGCAATGGCCCGCCACCCTTGCAGGAGCGGGCCTTGCTTGGTTCGGCGCGGCCTTGCGACGTCGGCTACTTCTTCTTCCGCGGGTCTTCTTCCGGATTGACGTAGACGATGTCGAACGGACCGTTCGCCGCCACCTGGA
>JAKJEU010000096.1 GCA_022705265.1 Pseudomonadota bacterium
TAGGCGGTTATTCTTTTTCACTTGCTTGGGCAGGGGATAATTTGACGGAATTTATGGCTTCTGCGATTGCTTGTTCAAAGCAAACCGAAGGAGAAAATAAAGGAAAGATGACAGGGCTTGTATTTGCCACGGGAAATCATGATGCGGGAAGAATGAGAAACAGAGTTTTAGGTGATAATCCATCTGATAATGCGGTTAAAACTTTGCAAAAGCTTTATATGTCCTTGCCTGGACCTCTTTGTGTTTATAATGGTGATGAACTTGGTCTTCCTCAGGTAAAAGTCCCTGAACATTTACGAGTTGACCCTTGTTTGAATAATCGTGATGGTTGTCGTGTACCTATTCCTTGGGATAATGAAAAACCAAATATGGGTTTTTGTTCCGAAGACAATGAACCATTTTTGCCAATTCATTTAATTGATCAAAAATATGCGGTTTCGGCTCAGGAAAAAGATAAGAATTCCTTGTTGAGCAGTTACAGAACATTCGCAGATTATCGTCAAAGCAACGAAATAATGCAAAAGGGTGGAATTGAGTTGGTTGAAGTCAGCAAGAAATTTATTGCTTTTAAACGAGTTCACGAAGGTAAAGAAATTTTATGTGCTTTTAACCTTTCAAAGGATTATGATTATAAACTTAATCTTGAATTATATGGTGGAAAACAAGTTCAAGATTTCAAAGAAGACTTAAAAAAGAACGAATTTGATAAAAAAGATTTCGAAGTTAATGGAAATTCAATTAAAATTCCACCAGAAGGTTGTTTCATTGTCGAATGTCCAAAGGATTTTAAGGTCGCAACAAGAAGTTATTTAGAAGATTTAACCCCAGAAGGTAAACTTGATGTTGTAACAAGACCTGAAAAAATTGCGGATACTGAAATAAGGATAAAATTGGAAAAAATAAAGAATAACTATTATAAAAACCATCAACCATTACAAAATCCGATGTACAGAAACAGAGGTAATGGTCGTTAATTTTTTACGATTGTATGTTTTTTGTCAATTTGGTAAAATATTAGGCATAATTTTTATTGGAGATTTACATGAATAAAGAAGAAAAATTAGAGTTATTGTCTAGTTATATAAAAAGAGTCGATTCTATAAGAAAAGAAGCAAGTAGTTCTTATTATGTTAGAGATTCAGAAAAAGAGGCTAAGTCTTTAATTGAAACTAGTGATTTTGAGACACAAGAAAAAGTTGAATATGCTATAAAAAATCAATCAAGATATAATTCATTGAGTGATGATGAAGAAAAAGCAAAAGAAGATAATTCAATCATTAACGGACTTAAAGATATTAGAAAAAATGTCGAAAAGGAAGAAAAAATAAAGTTAGTAGCAGATTTTTTCAAAAGAGAAAACCGTATTAATAACGAAGCTGATTATACAAAAAACAATGTATCTGATCCTGAAAAACAGGCTAAGTCTATGGTTGAAAATGATAATAAGGGAATGCAGTTGGTTGTAAACAATATTATCAGCGCACAAAAAGAATATAATTCGTTAAGTGATGATGAAAAAAAGGCTAATGATAAAGAGCGAGTTGATGAAATTGTAAGAATTAAGCCTTTGATGAACGCGGTTGAAAAATCTATGGATAAGGCCATTGAAAAAAGCTTTGGAAAAGATGGTAACAAAAAAGATTATAAAGATAATTTGAAAAAAGAAATTGCAAAGGATGTTAAAGTTTTTGCAGTAACAGAAAAGTTTAAAAGCGCAACAAAAACTTTTGCTTGTGGGGTTAAATCGCAAGCTGATAAATTAAAAACAACTATATTAAATCGTATGAGAGGTAATCAAAAATAAAGATTATCTTTCAAATATTAATAATAAAAAGGGCTTTAAAAATGATTTAAGGCTCTTTTTTTTATTTTTTTAAAAAAAGTACTTGATTTATTTTTTTAAGGGGCTTATATTTTGTCCAATATTAGAAAAAACAAATTTCGTAATATTATAAGGTCTTCGGAAAAACTTCCGGTCTCCCTAATATAAAATTTTAAAAACCGTAGCAAAAACACTCTTTTTATTAAAAAAGAGAGGGTTTTTGACCCCATTTTGTCAGTTCATTGTTTCGTTATTGTGAATTGACAAAATGAGGTTTTGTCACTTTTTAAAATTTAACGAATTTTGTTTTATCTAATAAATAATTAATTTTTTTATTTAAAAGGATATATAACAATGACACATAAATTTGCTCATTTTTTAAAAATTGGATTATTTTATTATGGTTCATTTCTTTTCTTTTCATTTTTAAGCTATTCTTTTTTGGGACTTTTGGCTAATTTCTTTGGTGTAAGCGGTGGAATGACAAATCCTATGCTTTCGTTTGCTCCAAATATGTTTGGTTTGGCTGGATTGTTCGTTGCAAGATTTTTATGGAACAAATTCTTTGCTGAAAAAATTATTTAATTTTCTTAATTTAAAAGATGTTATATTAAAAAAATAACTATTTTAAAAGGGATTAAAAATGAATAAACGACGCACAGCAAGAGCAATTTTAATCACAAAGGATAATAAATTATGCGTTATCAAAAGAATTAAAAAAGGCGATGTTTATTATGTAACTCCTGGTGGTGGGATTGAAGAAGGTGAAACTCCTTTAATGGCGATAATTCGTGAATTAAGAGAGGAAATTGGCTCTGATTGTTCTTATGTTAACAAAGCTTTTGAAATTGAGGACGAAAAGCAATTTGATACTTTTTATGTTTGTTACGAATGCGAAAGGATTAAGCCAAACGGACCTGAACACCAAAAAAAAGATGTGAATAATATATATGAAATTATCAACTTTGAAATTGAAGATTTAGAAAAGCTTAATTTAGTTCCAGCTTATATAAAGGACAAAGTTTTAAACCTTGCAAAAAGGGCTATTTCAAACAAAGAAAAAGATATTAATAAATATTGTTAAATAATTTTAAAAGGCTTTGGAATATTAACCAAAGCCTTTTTTTTTAAAGTTAATCAAGCTTGATTTTTGTTATGTTTTTTGGTTCTTCTTTTGGTGGAAGCTTGGTTATTTCAACTTTTAAAACTCCATTTTCAAAATTAGCCTTGTATTTTGTTACATCAACCTTTGAAGGAAATACAATAGTACGATTAAACGAACCATAACTTATTTCTTGCATATGATATTGGTTGTCTTTACTTGTTTCGGTTTTTGTTTTCTTTTCCCCTTTGATGGTCAAAAAATCCTCGCTCAAAGATATATCAATCGCATTTTTATCCATTCCTGGAAGTTCTGCGGTTACGACGATATTATCTTTATTTTCGGTTACATCGGTTTTAAAATTATCAACCATCATAATATTAGCAGGCATAACAGGCATTGGCATTTGTTTAAAGGATTTCCAAAAACTGTCAAAGGCTTGTTCCATGTTGTTATGTAATCTAAAAAACTCTTCTCTGTCGTTGAAAAAAGGGTCTTTTATGGACATATTTTCTTCTGGTGTTTTTTTCGAGCCAAACCAAGAAGCATTAGCATTTTGAATTGTTAAAAAACTTAAAAATCCCAAAGCAAGGGCAACCTTTTTATTAAAATCTTTCATTTTTTATTCCTCTTTAAATTTAATTATTTAAAAAACAAATTTAATAAAAACCGTCATCTTATGACTTCAATTAATTATTTAGTTTTTGGTTTATCAATTTTCAATACATTCTTAAATAGTTTTTCTTAACCCAAGGTTATTATCCAAAGAAATAAGCACAACTTTATCAATTTTAAGGCAGTCAATAAGGCGGATTTTCTTGGTACTTATGGCTTCTTTTTGATTAAACGGAGCAAGCCAAAACATGACAATAATAACCATGTTGATAAGGATAGCATAAATTCCATACATAAAGTGAAGAGGGCTTATTAAATCGATTTTAGGAAATAATATATTTATGATATAAGCCGAAGGATAAAAAACCACCGAAGAAACCATAAGAAGCATTAAAAATACCATTATTTTTTTGTAAATTGGAGTTTTGGCATCATATTGTTTACCAATGGTAAAGGATTTATTTTCAACGCTTTTGTATTTTTCGTTAATTTTTCTTTGGATTGAAACAATATTATATTTTTCATCGCCATTATCTGTTCTGTGTTCGTCAATTACCTTTGATATAGTATCATGAACATTAATATCGATATAATCTTCAATGGTTTTGTATGAATCGTCACTGTTTTTCTTATCGTCTTTAATAAGATATATTATCAAAGGGTTAGTGATTGCAAAAGTAACCTCGGCATCGAAAGTGATATTATAAGGGAATATATATTTTTCCGCATCTTGCCCTTGAACAGAGTGAGAATAAAGGTAATGAACTTGTTTTCTTAAATCCACGACATCAAAAACTTCGATACAAGGAACTTTCCAATAGAGTCCCGCGTCCTTATAAACTATAATTGGTCTTCCAAGGCGGTTTTTTATTATTGCAAAACCTTCGCCACAAACCCAACAAGGGGCAAGATACCGTCCCATAAGGATAAAAAGATTAGTGATAAGTTGTCCAATACTTGAAATTTGATCCATTTTATTCACCATGAAAACAAAATTGTTCGTAAAGGATTATACTCCTTTTATTTACAAGTGATAATATTTATTTTCTAAATTTTGGTAAAATCTTTTTATCAACAAAAATTATCAAAGCACATGAAAAAGATGCAAGCCCAAACACTAATACAGAGCCTTTGAAAGAATTCAAAGTTTCAGGTGAAAATAACATAAATAAAGCAAGAAAAGCCATAATCATTCCACCGATTAATTTCAAAATTCTTCCATGTTTTTCTTCAAATCGGCTCGCTTTCAAAGTAATAACGGCAGCTAATATCAAAGCAATCTCATCTAAAAGATAAATAATAAGATAAATTGTGAATAAAGATACGAAATAAGTTCCGTGAACATTGTTTTTAGCAAGCAAATTAGCCCATATCACAGGAAATCCAGCAGTACAAGGAAGTTCCACTAACACAACACCAAAAGCAAGTATAACAGTCGCTCCAATCATAGTAAGAGTGGAATGATTAGGGTTCATTACATTTCTCATTCTTTCGAAAATTGTTGGTTTATGGTCGTCGGAAATGGTAAAAGAAATGCCTTTTTTAAACCAAAAATAATCCTTTATATTAACCATCGCAAATAACAAAGCAATTATAGCAACGGTTATTTGTATCCATTCTAAATAACCCACATATGAAAATACATTTAAAACTCCAATCATAAAAATTCCATATGTTGAAGCAGTTATAATCAAAAATGTAAGAGATACTAATAAAACTTTTTTTCTTGATTTAGTATGAATAACCATAGCAAGCAAAAACATAATAAGCCAAGTTGAACAAGGGTTAAAGCCATCAACAAAGGCAATAATAGAAGTAGTCAAAATCAAGGGAGCATTAGATAAATCCACCATACCAATTATTGGTAATTCAAATTTCAAATCTTCTTCTAATTCCTCATCTGTTTCAATTTTTTCAATTGTTTCTTTGTTGTTTAAATTGACTTCATATGGGTTTTTGCAACCATTTTTAACACAATAATCGACAAGAGAGGAAAGAATAGTTTCAGCATTTTTTGAAAATCCAAATAAAGGTTTAAAATCGCTGATAAAAAACGCAGGAACCCCAGAAGCAGTAACATTATAATTATTTGCAATTTCCTTGAATTTTTCAGCATTTTCTTGGTTATTCCAAGTTTCAAAAGCATCAATTTTAAGTGTTGGATATTTTTCTTCTAAGTCTTTTAAAAAAGGTTTGGCATCATTGCAATGCGGGCAACCATTACCCCAGA
>JAKJEU010000097.1 GCA_022705265.1 Pseudomonadota bacterium
TTTCAAATGATTTGAAATTTGAACATATAACAGAAGCATTTTATGCTTAAATTATACAGAAGCCTTCCAATAACGATTGTCAAGCAAAGCTTCAAGAGCAATGGTTATTGTTCTTTCATTTCCGCCTTGTTCAATTAATCTTACATGTGTTGGAAGATCATGGTATTCCAATATTTTTTCAACAACCCAAGCAGAAGAAAGTCCCGAAGTCTTTCTAAAAGTTGCACCAATTTCAACGACATTTTTTTCTTTTGATCTAAAAAACATAATTTCACTCTATCCTTTTAAATTTAATGATATTACTCTACTATTAAATTACAAAAAATAAAAGAGGTTTTTATGATAGAAGATTATGTAAAAGCAAAAGATTTTTTAAATTATCCAATTATTTGTGATGAAGTTTATAAAAAACCAAGTCATGAATGTAATCAATTCGGGAAACTTTATCATGAAAATTCAGATATTTATGTGTATAAAGATTTAATGATTATAACCTTGATTGCAAGCTTATATGTTAACAAGTATTATGATTATAAACTTAAAATAAACGATTGTTTAAGAACCGTTGATGCCCAAGCAAAAATGGAATTGATTGCAATTAAAAATAATTGGCCATCATCAATGGTTTCAAGACCTGGTGAAGGGCTTCACCCAAAAGGTTTGGCAATTGATGTGGAATTAATTGATGAAAACCATAAATTGCTGGATATGGGGTCAAAATTTGATGAATTTTCTTCTAATCCGGATGAATTTCATAATAAATCTCATCGTTTTTATGTGGGGTTATCTGAAAATCACAAAAAGAATCGTAAAATTTTAGATGAGGCCTTCATTTATGCAGCAAAAAAATGCAAAGTGGAAATTAATTTTCTTGAAACAGAATGGTGGGATTTTCGTTATAAAAGCGACATTTTTAACCTTAAACCGTTATATGATAAAGAGCTTCCAAAAAACATGAGATTAATAAAAGAAAATCTTATTCTTGACGAAGTTATAATTAATGATAAAATTGCAAAAGATTCAATTATTTATGTAAAAGACAATGCTTACCTTTAAAATCTCTGAAAATACTACTGAAAAAAAGATTCGTTTAATATGGCTTCATGGTTGGGGGCTTGACCACAAAAGTTTGGTTCCAATTGCAAGCTATTTTGGTGAATTTGAAAATATCCTTGTCGATTTTAAAGGTTTTGGTGCTTCAAAAGAGCCTGAGACCGAGTATGGTGTACCTGATTATGCAAACGATGTTTTGAAGCTTATATCAAGCTTTAATGATGATATGGATACCTTTTTAATCGGTCATTCTTTTGGGGGAAGAGTCGCAATTGAAATTGCCGCAAATCACAAGGACAAAGTAAAAGGTATTATTCTTGTTGCTTCTGCTGGTTTGATGAAAAAAAGAAGCTTTTTATTTAAAATAAAGGCAAAAGTTATTAGGGCTATTTCAAAAATATTTCCTAATAAATTTAATCTTGGAAGTGCGGATTACCAAAAAACAAAGGGTGTTATGAGAAAAACCTTTGTAAAGGTTATCAACCACAACCAAGAAGAAATGGCAAAGCAAATTGATTGCAAAACTCTTTTGATATATGGCGAAGATGATACCGAAACTCCAAAAGAATTTGGCGAAAGATTTAATAAATTAATTAAAAACAGCCGTCTTTTTATTATAAAAAAACAAGGTCATAATTCTGTTTTAACTTCGGGAAGATATCAAGTCCAAAATATTATTGAAACTTTTTTTCAATCATATAATTGATTTTATCAAACACTGATTCGATTGAAGTATTATCATCGATTTTTATAATTTTTGTGTTTGGATACCAAAGACAGCCGTCTTTTTTGTTATTTTCAACCAATCGCCAACCTGACATTTTTTTGGTTAAAATCCAAGTTTCTTTGTTCATTGAAGAAGCAATATGAGCAACCGAATTATCAAAACTTATAAGCAAATCAAGATGAGATATAACCGATGCCAGTTTATCATATTCATAAATAAAGTTTGATAAATCAGTTATATTTTTTGAACTTATTTCTTCGTGGTTAAGAGAAAAAAACGAATATTTATCACTGTCAAAAGCTTGTTTGTAAGCCATTTCAAAAGCTTGTTTTTTTTCAATTTCATTTATTGAACGAATACTTCCTTCGCCACCTTTTGAAAAACAAAAGCCAATTTTATTAACTTTACCATCAAAAAGATATTTTGTTTTTTCCATTTCTTTTACATTTGGTTTTATATGAAAAGTTGGAAGATTTTCAGAAGTGGTTTTAAGAAAGTAAGGAATCGATAAAATCATAACTTGAAAATCGGCTGCTACATTATCTCTCATCTTTACAACTTTGACATTAGAAGGCATGTTGGTTTTCATAAGTTTGTAAAGATTTTCAAAACATCTGAATATTACTTGCTTGGATTTTTTTGAAATCTCAATCACAAATCGTGCAAACATTATTACATCTATTTCGCGTTCAGGATTTATTATTATTGTTTTATCGCAAAGGTCTTCACCATTCCAAAAAGGAATCTCTTTTACCATATTTTCAACGATTGATGAAAACTCTTTTTTACGCCACTCTAATTCTTTAAACCCTGTCAAAAAATCTTTTTTACCCAAAGAAATTTGAGCATATGTATAATGAGCAAGGGCATTTGTTGTATCATCTCTTAAAACTTCTTTGACAAGCTTTAAAGCCTTATTTTCCTCGTTTAAATAACGATAGGAAATAGCAAGATTACATTTTGCAATTGATGAATTTTTATCAATTTCCAAAGCTTTCTCAGTTAATTTCATAGATTGTTTAAAATCACCCACCGCATTTTTAAGCAAAGCAAGACGGTTTAATGCAAGCACATTATTGCTGTTTATACTTAAACTTTTTGAAATAAGCATTGAAGCGTGATTATAATTTTTGCTTAAAAAGTATAAAAAACCAAGGTCAGAAAAAATATCCGCAGACAAGGGTTCTTGTTTTAAGATATCTTCGGCGATTTTTGTTGCTTCACGAATTAATTTGGGGCGTAAATCGGAATTTTCCCGTTTTATATCGTCCATTAAATTTGAAAGTTTATTTTTTAATTTTGAAACTTCTTCATTCATCATGATATAAATATACTATAAAATAAAAGGAACTACAAACATGAATGAATATATTAATGAAATTTTTTTAAAACTTCTTGAAAACAATCCAAATCCTGTATGCGAACTTGATTATGTTAATGATTATACCTTTTTGGTTGCGATTGTGTTGTCTGCTCAAACAACTGATAAAGGTGTTAACAAAGCGACTCAGTCTTTGTTTCAAAAGGTTGATAATCCATATGATATGATTGCTTTGGGTGAAGAGGGGTTAAAGCATTATATAAAAAGCATCGGGCTTTATAATAATAAAGCAAAATTTATCATGAATTTAAGCAAAGATTTAATTGAAAAACATAATGGCAAAGTTCCCGTTGATTTTGAAAAATTAAACAAGCTTCAAGGCGTTGGAAGAAAAACAGCAAAAGTTTTTTTAAATTCCGCCTATGATTTTCCATTAATTGCTGTTGATACTCATGTGTTCAGAGTTTCTAATCGTTTGAAAATTGCCGAAGGTAAAAATGTGGAAACGGTTGAAAAAAATCTTGAAAAAAATGTTCCATCAAAATACAAAACAAAAGCGGGGCATTTACTTGTGCTTCATGGTCGATATGTGTGTTTGGCTAAAAAACCAAAATGCGAGGAGTGTGTTTTAAAAGGAATATGCCCATCTTTGAATGATTTTGTTTGATAAAGTTTTGATATTTCATATAATTAATAATTAAAAATCGATTTTAAGGGATAATAAAAATGTCAAAAAAAATAGCTTTGCAGTTGTTTGGTCATGCTCGTACTTTTAAAGATGCTTTTTCAAGCTTAAAAGAAAAGGTAATTGATGTAAATGTTAAAAAAGGCTATGAAGTTGATGTTTTTCTCCATATTTGGAGCGTTAATGATTACACAAACAATATTGATTTAAACGATGAAGATATAAAATTTATCGAAGAAAATTACAAGCCTAAAAAATACAAAATCGAAGTTCAAACCGAAGGAAAAAGAATGCATTATTCGATTAATTCGGTAAATGAAATAAGGCTTGAATATCAAAAAGAAAACAATATTCAGTATGATTGGGTGATTTTTACAAGACCTGATATTTTGTTTCTTGCAAACCTTATTCCTGATGATTTTGAAGCAGATTATATGAAAAAAGATGTGATTGAAAAAGGTCTTAAAAGCGACAATATCGCATTTTATGGGAATACTTTGTTTTTAAGAATGGGGATATCAGACCCAAGATATATAACCGAGGCTGATTTGGTTTGGTTTGCAAGGCCAAAGAATGTATTAATAACTCCATATGGTGATACTAAGGGGATTATTCCTGTTCCGATTAAATTTATTCATGAAACTCATTTTTTGATATTAAGGTTTGCTAAAAAAGTATCAAAAAGGCTTTTTGAAACTAAATTAAAATTGGCAATTTTTAAATTTCTTCCATATTGCTTGGTTAAAAATAAAATTGAAAAATATGAAAAGAAATTAAGCCTTTACGAAAAACAAGTCTAATCTTGTATTTCTTGCCAGTTATTTTTTATAAAAAGCTCATAAGGTTTGAAATTTGCCTTATATCCCATTTTTTTGGAATTTTTAACATAATATCCAAGATAAAAATGATTAAATTCAAGCTTCTTGCTCCATTCAATCATTTTTAATATCATAAAAGTTCCAAGACTTTCTTTTGGATTTTTTGTATCATAAAAACTGTAAACGGCTGAAAGTCCAAGAGGAGTATTGTCAATTAACATACAACCTTTTAATTCGTCATTTTCACAAGCTCTAAATTCATAAAGATGGGTGTCAATCGGGCTTGTTTTTACCATTTCACAAAATTCATTATATTTCATTAACCCCATTTCGCTTCCAATATGGCGGTTGTTTTCATAATTGATAAAAAGATTATAATGAGAGCTTGTTATATCATTTGTAATTGTTACATATATTTTTTTATTAAGCCTATTATATATTTTTTGTTGTGTTCTGCTTGGTTTAAATTTAGAAACATTTACTCTTAATGACTTGCATTCGTTACAATTTTCGCATTTTGGAATATAAATATAATTATGATCCCGTCTAAACCCGTTATAAAAAAGATTATATATTTGAAAACAATCACAATTATTGGTATCTGCAATGGTAAATAATTTTTTTACCGTTGCATTTTCTTTATAAGAACAATTTCCTTCTGATGTTACATAAAAGTCCATTTTTTATTTTCTTGTAAAAGGATTCACAGGTTTATCACGCCTTGGCTTTCTTGCTGGTTTTTCTTCGTTTATGTTTTTAATTTCAATTAATGGATGTTCTCTTAACAAAGTTATGCTTATTCTTCTGTTATTTGGATGATTAGCATCAGATTTGACATAAGGGTCATTATCTTCGAAACCAACAATTTTCATAACTTTATCAGGGTTTATTCCAAGTGTTATAAGCTTTCTCATAGTAGCCAAAGAGCGATCAGCCGAAAGTTCCCAGTTACCATAACCGCTTGGACTTACGAAAGGTACAGAATCGGTATGACCAGAAATTGAAATTTTATTTGGCATTTTTTTTATAACTCGAGATACAAGTAAAAGCAATTTTTCAGCATTATCCGTCATTATATTAGAGCCCAGAGGAAACATAGGAATATCTTCTTGGTCAATTAATTGGATTCTTAAACCTTCTGG
>JAKJEU010000098.1 GCA_022705265.1 Pseudomonadota bacterium
TTATTTAAAAAGCCTTTTTGAATAAATGCACTTGTCATCGTTGTCGTTATAAAATTCTTTTATGACTGCTTCTAATACATAACCTTGTTTTTCATAAAACTTTCTTGTCGAAAGGTATAACGGTTGGCTTGAAGTTTCGATGTAAACATTTTTGCCCTTTGCCTCTTCCACCAATTTTTCGGTTTCTTGCAATAAAATTTTGCCATAACCTTTGCCTTGATAATCTTGATGAACCGCAATCCAATACAAATCAAAACTGTGCAAAGTGCAAGGAATAAGACCGTAACAAGTAAAACCTATCGTCTTGTCATTTTCTTCTAAAAATACAAAATTATACTCATTTGGGTCAAGCAAACTTACGGCAACTTCGATTTCATCTGTCCTAAAAAAATTAGTCGAACTTAATATTTCAAAAACATTTTTATCATCGCCTGGTTTAATTTCATTTCGAAGCAACATTTATAATCCTTTCGATTAATTCTTTTCCCTTATAACCCTTTTCAACAAAACTTTTATAAAAACCACTCCCATGAGGGTTTATACAAGGGTTTGCATTAATTTCCAAAATATATGGGTTATTATTTTCATCAATTCGAAAATCAACTCTTACATATCCTTTTAAATCGAATCTTTTCCAGCAATATTTGGAATATTTTATTAATTTTTTTAATAACAAAGGCTCGGCTTCAAAATCATTTCGAACAGTTTCGGTATTTTTATATTCAAAACTATCCTCGTCCCATTTTGATTTATAACAAAGTATTTTTGGTTTATTTTTATGAAAATTTTTAAACATAACTTCACGAGGGACAAGCACTTCACAACCACCACCTTTTTTTTCAAGCAAGGCAATATTTACTTCTCTTCCCTCGATAAATTCTTCGGCAAAAGAAAGATAAGGGCGATTTTTTATTCTCTCCCTTACTTCTTTTGTATTTGATGCAACAAATACCGAATTTTCATCAATTCCAATCGAGGCATCTTCTTTTAACGCTTTGATAATATATTTTTTGCCCTTAACCGCCTTACCTTCGTTTTGCGAAACATAACCAGCCGTCCATTTATTTGGCAATAATTTTTTGAACAAAACTTTATCAGTGGTTAAAAACAAAACCTTAGCAGAATTACCAGTATATTTTATTCCCATATCGTCCAAAATCGAAGGAATAACATGAATATTTGAATTTTCAATCAAATTAAAAACCAAATCCGGCTTTATTCTTTCGACTTCTTTGATAAAAGACATGATATCAAGGCTTACTTGATACTCATAAACCTCGCAATTTGCATTTTGTTTTACAAATTCGACTTGTTCAATCGTATCAATTTCATCAGGGCTGTCAGAAACTTTGTCATAAATTATCAAAAGTTTCATTTATCTTTCCCTTGCCGACATAACAATTTCATTAATTAAATCGTTATATTTTAGTCCTTGTTTATAACAAATAATTGGAAGGTCTGAATGCTTATAATTAAGACCCGCCAAAGGATTTACCTCGATAAAGTTTGGAACATCTTCATCGTCAAGCCTTATATCAACTCTTCCTGCATCTTTTAATTCAAGAGATTTATATATTTCCAAAGCCATCTTTTCAACTTCTTTTGCCTTCAAATCCTCGGCATAAACATATTCAAGCCTTGATTCGTAATTTGCCTTGTTATCAAAAGAATAAATTCCCATTTCAGAAGTATTTTTATATTTTATTTCAATATTTCCAACGACTTTTGCCTTGTCACCGCTTCCAACAATACCCACGGTAAATTCTCTTCCACTTAAATATCCTTCGACTAATACAGGTTGATTGTATTTTTTAAGCAAATCTTTGCAAATAGTTTCAAGTTCTTGTTTGTTTGAAATTTTTGAAAGCCCATTTATACCTTTGCTTGTTCCTTCGGCAATTGGTTTTGCAAATAATGGGTATTTTAAATTTACTTTGTCAATGTCTGCTTCACATTTAACCTCGTAAAAAGGTGCAGTCTTAAAACCATAAGTGCTTAAAACTCTTTTTGTCATTCCTTTATCAAGACACAATGCCAAAGTCGCAGCCGAAGCAAAGGTTGTTTTAATCTTAAAACTTTCAAGCAAGGCTGGCACCAAGGCTTCTCTGGCAATACCATAAGAACCTTCTGTGATATTAAAAACCATATCCCATTTATCGCCATTAACAAGCCTTTTTAACAAAGCCTTTGAATTACCGATTCTATCCGTTTCATATCCCAATTCTTTTAAGGAATTATCAATACCATCAATGGTTTCAAGACTGTCAAATTCGGCAACCTCATCATATGTAAAGCCTTCTTTTAAATAATCGTCTTTTAAATCGTATGTTATACCTATTTTCATTTTTTATATGCTCCTTGAAATAATAAATTAATCTTCGAATATTGTTTTTGGTTCAGGATAAAAAATTGGTTTACCTTCGTAATTTTTAAGGTAAATTCCATTTTCATCTCTTCCCTGATAATATTCGGGGAGCATAGGGATTTTTCCACCTCCATGAGGAGCGTCGATGATATAAGAAGGCACAGCATATCCCGAGATATGGCCTCTTAATCCTTTTATTATTTCTAAACCTTTTGACACAGGTGTTCTAAAATGCCTTGAACCTGGGATTAAATCGCATTGATAAATATAATAAGGTTTTACCCTTGCTTTCATCAAGCCCGTCATCAAAGGTTTCATAATTTCAACATCATCATTAATATCTTTTAAAAGCACAGTTTGGCTTCCAAGCGGAATACCAGCATCCGCAAGCATAGAACAAGCCTTAACCGTTTCTTCGGTCAATTCTTCTGGGTGAGTAAAATGCAAACTCATATAAAGTGGATGATATTTTTTAAGCATTCTTACCAAATTTTTTGTAATTCGTTGAGGCAATACCGCAGGAACCTTTGTCCCAATTCTTATCACTTCAACATGAGGGATTTCTCTTAAACCTTTTAAAATGAATTCGATATTTTCATCTGACAAAGTTAATGGGTCGCCACCTGATACCAAAACATCACGGATTTCAGGGTGATTTGCAATCCATTTTATGGCATTTTGCCACATTATTTTACGAATACCTTTTTTAAGGTTGTTTTGACCAACCATTCTTGATCTTGTACAATACCTGCAATTTGCGGAACAAAAATCGGTTACCAAAAACAAACAACGGTCAGGATAACGATGAACTATACCCATTATTGGGCTTTGTTCTTGCTCTGATAACGGATCGGTTTCTTCTTCGGCACTTACAATCGTCTCGGAAATAGTTGGAACCATACATTTTCTTATATTATTGCTTGATAAAACAAGGCTTGCATAATACGGCGTAATCCCAAAAGGCAAATTCCCAGTTGAAGACAATCTTTCAAGTGGAGATAAATCCATTATTTCAGATAATTTATCAAGCTTGGTTATACGATTTTTAACTTGCCAATGCCAATCATTCCAATCTTCATCAGACGCATTGAAATATTGCTTTAAAAATTCAACATTTTCTTGGTAAGTTTTAAGTCCTTGGGGAGGTTCCTCATCTTCACAAGAAGATACAGGGGGAGGCTCCTCTTCATTTGATACAGGGGGAGGCTCATTATCGGAATTTTCAAGCGAAAATCCGTCCATTTTTGTGTCGCAACACGAAAGAGAAATTCTTTCATTCATTTTATTATTCATCTCCTAAAAAATGAGTTATATCATTTCAATTCATACTCTTATTATACAAATTGTCAATATGGAATAATTTTATTTTTTATAAATAAATATATTGATTTTTTATTTTAATTTTTAAGAGTATAAAACAAAATTTTAATTCATATTTACCAAAGAAATTTCATGGCACGAATCCCAATTTTTTAACTTTTCTTCCATGTCTTTTTCACATAAAGGCTTAGAAAAAAGATAACCTTGAATAATATCGCAACCTTGCTCTTTTAGATATTTAAAATGAAGCGTATTATCCACACCTTCGGCTAATACCACCAAATTCAAAGCCTTAGCCATAGCTATGGTCGCATTTATAATCGCCTTACCATTTGCCGAATTTATATCAAGCACAAAAGTACGGTCGATTTTAAGTTTTTTAAGAGGAAACCTTTTAAGCATGCTTAAAGAAGAATATCCCGTACCAAAATCATCAACCGAACAAAGAACACCTCTTTTCCTTAATTTTTCAATCGTACGCCTTGAAGCCAAAGCATCCTCCATCATCGCACTTTCAGTTAATTCCACTTCCAAACATTCAGGAGGAAGACCAATATCATTTAGCATCTTGTCAATTAATCGTAAAACTGATTTTGGATCATGCTTACCCGATATATTAACTGCTATTGGAACTCTTGCAATACCTTGGTCAATCCATCTTTTATTAATCTTACATGCCTCTTCAATGATTGCTTCCGACAAGGACTCTATTAACCCATATTCTTCTGCGATTTTAATAAAAACATCAGGAGGAATAAATCCCTCTTCCTCATCATTCCATCTTGCCAAAACCTCCATACCAATAATCTCACCAGTTAAAACATCAACTTGGGCTTGGAAATATGGTAATATTTGTTTATTTAAAATTGCATGTTTCAATCTTGTCCTTAATGAAAGATTCCTTGCGATTTTTGATTTCATATGCTCTGAAAAAATTTGATATTCACTTTGAAAATCATATTTTGTGCTTGATAAAGCAACTTCGGAATATTTAAGCAAAGCTTTTGAATCGCTACTGTGGGTTGGATAAATACTTACCCCAATTTTTACATTAACATCAAATTCTTGTCCTTCGATTTTCATTGAGTCGATAAAAATATCCTCTAAATTCTTACAAAAATCATCAATCTCACTACCATGAGAAATTCCACCTTTAAGCAAAATAAATCTACTTCCCGAAGCATATGTAAGGCAATCCCTGTCACTTATGACTTTTGTTATTCGATTAGCCACCTCCTCCATCAACATATCGCCAATATCGTAACCTGAATTTGCGTAAAAATAGCTCATATTCGTAGGAATAATTGAAATAACCGCAAACTTTTTATTATGACGATTAGCAGAACTTATAAATTTTGGAAAAGCTTTCATCAAATATGCACGATTTCCAGCCCCAGTCATCAAATCATGATAAGCCAGATATCTTATTTGCTCTTCTGCTTTTTTTCTTTCGGTGATATCAATCGCAAGCCCGTGATTTAATATCGAGCCATTTTTAAGCCTTTCCGGTCTTATCCGTAAATGAACCCAATTACCATTTTTAAGCTTAACTTCTCGCTCAAACATATCGATTTTATTATTTCTGAATAAACTTTTACGGAACTCAACAATATCATTGGCGTCTTCGTCTTCGAATTGTTCCAACAAAAGATTATTTTTTGGCACAAACATAGAATTATCAAGCCTAAATACCGATTTTGAACCCTCACTTATATAAAGACTTTCTTGTCCTCCATCATCTCTTATCGACGATGTAAAAAAAGCACAAGGCATAGCTGAAACAATATTTCCAAGCCTTATTTCACTTTCACGCAATGCTGTTTCTGTTTTTTTTCTTTGAGTAATATCACGAATGATAAGAATAAAAAGCAAAACTCCTTCTTTTTTGATGTCGTTTAAAGAAAATTCAACCGGAAAAGTTGAACCATCTTTTCTCACCCCTTCATATTCCCTAACATTTTGCCTTGGATTATCCATTCGTACC
>JAKJEU010000099.1 GCA_022705265.1 Pseudomonadota bacterium
TAGAAGCAAGTACAGCTTGTCTTTGAGCTACCCATTCCATTCTTTTGCCTGCCATTTGGAATAATGTCATATTTGATAAATCCATGATTATTTTCCTTTTTTTAAATTAATTTCAACTTCGAGAAATCTTTTGCAACAAGCGTGCCATTTTTTCGTTAACATTTTTTAAACTGAATCTGAGTCATAATTTTTCATAAAATGACTGATAAAGAAAATGACAACAAACCAATAACCGCTTTTGCCGTAACTTATGATGACGAGCTTGGGCAAAAACCTTTGATAACCGCCAAAGGTAAGGGAAAGCTTGCGGAAAAAATTCTTGATATTGCTTTTGATAATAATGTCAAAGTAAGACAAGACAGCGACCTTGTTGAAATTCTTGATTCGGTTGATGTTGGAGAGGAAATTCCCCTAAAAGCCCTTGGTCCCGTTACCGAGATTTTAGAGTATGTGTATATGTTGAACGAAAGGTATAAAAAATGACATCTATTGAAGATGAATTTAAAAAAGCAGAGTCGATTATAAATATGAGTGAAAGGTTAATCGAAAAAGGCATAAGCTTAAATCTTAAAGCTTTGGAAAAAATTATATTCAACATTCATGACACCATTATTGAAGACACTACAAAATACTCTGGATTCTTGGATAAAATGAATGATATAACTATATTAATGGACGATTTGTCTAAAAAAATGGTTGAAAAAAGGTAATTTTAATATGGGTTCTCATTACGCTATGGCTTTTTCTGGCTTTATAATAGTCTTAGGACTTATGGGGCTTACCTTATTTTTGCTTAAAAAACTTATGAGCAAAATGAACCAAAATTTTTCAAATGAAAAAAGAATCAACATAATTGAAACCTTTTATCTTGACCCTAAACGCAAACTCGTTTTGGTGCAATTGGACAACAAACAACATTTATTGCTTATTGGTGGAGCTAATGATATAGTCGTTGAAAAAAATATCGAACCAAAAACAATTAAAAAAGAAATTGAACAAGAAATCGCAAAGATAAAAGACAATGATAAAAATAATTAAATCGTTATTCATTTATTTGTTACTTACCGCCCCACTCCAAGCTCAAACCGTAAATATTGACCTTGGCGGAGAAAGTGGCTCGACAACTGCTCGAATTATTCAATTATTTTTGATTATAACAATTCTTTCCATTGCTCCATCTTTGCTTGTTATGGTTACTTCGTTTACTCGGATTATTATTGTGTTTTCAATTATAAGACAAGCAATGGCATCTCAACAAACACCTCCGAATATGGTTATGGTGTCGCTTGCTTTGTTTTTGACTGGCTTTATTATGATGCCGACCTTTAACCAAGCTTGGCAAACTGGAATTGAACCCTTAATTGCCGAAAAAATCGAAGCAAAAGAGGCCTTGACACTTTCTGCAAAGCCTTTTCACGCTTTTATGATGAAACAGGTAAGAGAAAAAGATTTAGAGCTTTTTATGAACATGCACAAAGAAGCAAAAGTCGAAAAACAAGAAGATGTTCCGCTGTCCGCTCTTATCCCTGCTTTTATGATAAGCGAATTAAGACGGGCTTTTGAAATCGGATTTTTAATATTTCTCCCCTTCCTTGTAATTGACATGATAATCGCATCAGTTTTGATGAGTATGGGTATGATGATGTTACCTCCTACTATGCTTGCGATGCCGTTCAAACTCATATTTTTCGTGCTTATTGACGGTTGGTATATGTTGGCAGGAAGCTTGGTGCAAAGTTTTAAATGATTGTACGATTTTTAATAAAAGGAAGAGTTCAAAAAGTTGGTTACAGACATTTTGTAATAACCAAAGCCGAAATTGTTTCCATTCACGGCATGATACGAAATCTTAAAGACGGAAATGTTGAGCTTTTCTTAGAAGGAGATGAAGCAAGAATATCACTTATGTATAATTTTTGTTTAAAAGGTCCAATGTTTGCAAGAGTCGATGACATTGAAAAAGAAATTGCAAAAGACTTTCCATTAAGCGATGATTATATTACCTTTTAAATCCTTACTTAACCTTTGATTAACCTTTGATGTCTTGACTTTTAAGTTAAAAAACAATAAAATAAAGATTATGAGAGGATGTTCCTTTCATAAACCTAGAAGGTTTTATAATAATATCCATAGTAAGGAGAAAAATCATGTCTAATTCAGGTATTACACTAACCTCAAGTATGAGGACAAACTTATTAAACTTGCAAAAGACTCAAGCTTTGTTTGATGTGACGCAAAACAAATTGTCAACTGGTAAGAAAGTTAACTCTGCTGTTGATAATCCTTCGTCCTTCTTCACTGCTCAGTCTCTTTCAACTCGTGCTGGTGCACTTGAAGGTTTGCTTGACGGTATGGGACAAGCAGTTCAAACAATTAAGGCTGCTGATACTTCTATCACATCAATGAAAAAACTCGTTGAACAAGCAACATCTCTTGCAAACTCTGCTCGTGATACATCTAACACCGCTGCTACAAAAACTGGTACAGTAGATCTTGGCCCTCTCGGTGCTCCAACTGAAGTTGCTGGCGTTAACGCTAACGACACTTTCAGCATTCGTCTTGGTGCTGGTGATACAATTACTGGTACAAAAAATGTTTCATTGACACAAACAATGGAACAAATCAGTACTGCTATCCCATCTACAAACACCTTAGCGATTAAAGTTGGTGATAACAACTTCGTTAAGATTGTTGTTTTATCAGCTGATACTGTTGAAGCTCTTACCAAGAAAATTAACGATAACACAAAGTTAAAAGGTCTTGTTACTGCTTCTGTGGTTGATGGTAAATTCCAAATCAAATCAACAGACGCTAAAAATGCTATTACAGTACAAAGTCTCACCGGAGCTGGTACTGCTAACAATACAATAACAACCGCTTTGGGTCTCGATACAGGATTCTCAGTTAAAGTTGTTACAGCTGGTACTGCTGTTATTACTGGCGATGCTGTTGCTGGCTTAACAAGTGCTAGCACACTTTCATCTCTTGGAATTTCTCCAACTCCTGCAAAAATCAGGGTTACTGTTGGTGAAAATGTTACCGAACTTGAGCTTTCTGCTGGCGCTACTGTAGCCAACTTAGATACAGCTCTTGAAGCAATTGACGGCATCGGAAGTGCTTCTATTGCTTCAACCGTATTCTCTGTTACTGGTGATGCTGGTAAAGCTATCAAGATTGAAGATGTTACTGGTAACCTTGCAAGTACTCTTGGTATTAAAACATCAGACTATGTGAAACCAACAACTGGTGGTATTCAAAAATTAGTCGATGATATTAATGCTTTAAGTACTGATATTAAGGCAGAAGTTGATAAAAATGGTTATCTTAAGATTTCATCAACAACTGGTGATAATATTGTTATTACTGATACTGCAAATGCTACTGGTGTAAACGGTAAAGCTGCTGCATCTCTTGGTATTAGCGGTCTTGCTGATAACGGTACAAACGTAAGAAAGAGCTATTCTGAACAATTCGATGCTGTTCTTAACCAAATCGACCAAATTGTTCAAAATGCTGATACTTCTTATAAAGGTGTTAACTTGTTGAATGGCGATGACTTGACTGTGAACTTTAATGAAAACCGTACATCAAGCTTATTGATTCAAGGTTCTACATTAGATACAGCTGGTCTTGGTCTTAACGAAGCAAGAAATGAGTGGAAATCTTCTGCTGATATCGATAGAGCTTTGGCTGATATCGATACAGCAACCTCTCGTTTGGAAACAAAGGCTTCAGAACTCGGTCAAAACTTAAGTATTATTCAAACTCGTGAAGACTTCACAGAAAATATGATTAATACATTGACTACTGGTGCTGACTCATTGACATTGGCTGATATGAACGAAGAAGCTGTAAACTTGCTTGCTTTACAAGTCAGACAACAATTGGGTACAAACGCGTTGTCACTCGCATCTCAATCACAACAAGGTGTTTTAAGATTGTTCTAATACTTTTGAGACGATTGAATTAAACAAAAGCAAAGGGTGGAAAAGAAATTTTCCACCCTTTCTTTATTATTCTTATAAATATTTAGTCCTTTTATTTTAATTAAATAATGAAAATTGATTTTTATTAACTTACCAAGTAATAATTAAAACACAAAATAAAAATCCTTAGATTTCATTGTCCAAGGATTTTTAAAATGATTTTATTCTATGCGACATGAATTAAGCTAATTATTTTAATCCATAAGATGACAATATTTTATCAAATTCGCCGTTTGATTTAATAATTTCAAAACCTTTATTAAAATCTGAAATTATTTTTTCGCATTTAGGATTTACCTTACCGCAAACTATATACAAAGGATTAGATGACAAGGAATTTTTTGTAAAATCAATTTTATCAAGCATTTCTTTATCCGATTTTAATGCATCTTTTACGACAATTTCGTCATCCAAAGTAAGATCCACCCTCTTTGCAACAAGTTTTTTATATTAGTATTAAAATCGCTGGCTTCTTCTTTTTTGAAATCATTATTTTTAAGAAAATCATCACCATAAGCATATCCACGAATAGTCGCGACTGTCTTACCTTTTAAGCTTTCAATTCCATTATATTCAAAGGTATCGTCTTTTCTTTTTATAAATTTGACATCGTTAACCGCATAAGAAGAAGAAAATAGCAAAGTTTTTTCACCTTCTTCGCTAATCCATTCATGAGTAATGTCATATTCACCCTTTTTAACCCCTTCGATTGCTCTTGTCCAAGGAATAAATTTAACACTTATATTATAACCTTGTGTTTCAAGAGATTTTTTAGCAACATCAATAGAAATACCTTGATTAGAGCTTTCCGAAACCGCAAAAGGAGGCCAAGGATCCGCAACAAAAGTTATCTCTTCCGCACTAAAAGCTTGACCAGACATCATTGATAAAAGCAAAGAAAGTACCACAGTATTTTTCATAAAACCTCCATTATTATCTAATAAAAAAAACGGTACTTAATAAAAAACATTATAACTTATTATAATAATTTTTCATATCAATTAAATATTGATAATCAACAAAAAATTCTTTGCCCTTACCTTTTCCAAGTCTTACATCTGGTTTATAATCACCGTGATAATCAGAACCGCCACTTACAAGCAAATCCAATTTTTTAGCAATCACAAGATATTTTTCGATTTTTTCCTTTGATTGTCTTGTATGGATACACTCGATTCCATCAAGCCCATGATTATCTTTGTAATATTTTATTTTATTAAACAAAGTCTCGTCATCTTTTTTCAATGAATAAGGATGAGCCATAATTGCTATACCTTTTGCGTCATGTATAGTTTTTATAGCCTCTTCAACCCTTACACCGTAGCTTTTTGTTTTTTTAAGACTTTTAAGATAAGAATTTGCTTCGTTATAATCTTTGGCATAACCTTTATCTTTTATAATTCTTGAAATATGCCCTCTTCCAATTATCAAAGACTTTGAATAACTTCTAAGCTCTTCAAAATTAATGTCAAAATTATAAGTTTCGTTAAGCTCTTTTAATATTTCAACATTTCTCTCATTTCTTGATTTTGCAATAACCTCTTCTAATGGATAAAAAGGCTTTTCATCTTGCCACATAAGACCAAGCATATGAATAGACTTACAATCATCATCATAAGTAGATACTTCAATTCCTCTTATAAAT
>JAKJEU010000100.1 GCA_022705265.1 Pseudomonadota bacterium
GATTATGTTAAGGTTGACAAGGATTATGATAAATTTTGGGACAATTTAAAATCATTATTTGATATTTTAATCCCAAGATATATCGAAGAAGGAAAGAGCTATCTTACGATTGCTTTTGGTTGCACAGGCGGTCGTCATCGCTCGGTTACTTTTGCTTATGAAACGAAATGTTATCTTGAAAGCAAAGGGTATAAGGTCGATGAAATTCACCGCGAAATTGAAAAAGAAATAAAAAAAGTCTAGGAGAAACAAAAATGATAGGTATGGTATTAGTAACTCATGGAAAGCTTGCAGAAGAAATGATTCTTGCAATGGAGCATGTTGTAGGTAAGCAAGAAATGGTTGAATATGTTTGTATTTTCCCAAACGATGATATCGAAAGCAAAAGAAAAGAAGTCTTAGAAAAGGCAACAAAAGTTGATACAGGTAAGGGCGTGGTTTTATTTACCGATATGTTTGGTGGAACTCCATCGAATTTGGCTATATCAATTATCGAAAGTGCAAACAACGAAGTTATTGCTGGTGTAAATCTTCCTATGTTAATTAAATTTGCACGAGTAAGAACAAAGGTTTCTATGGAAGAGGCGGTAAATTTGGCGCAAGAATCTGGACGCAAATATATCAGCGTAGCATCAAGATTACTCGCTCAGGAAGATTAAATAAAATGACCGATGTTTATGCTCATGTTGAAATAAAAAATATAAAAGGATTACACGCAAGGGCTGCTGCTGCTTTTGTAAAAATTGCTGATGGATTTATTGGAACGGATATTTCGGTTTCAAAAAATGGTCAAGAAGTATCGGGAAAGTCTATATTAGGTTTGATGACTTTGGCCGCATCAAAAGGTACCGTAATCACAATAAAAACCGAAGGAGCCGAAGCAAAGAAAGCTTTGGACGATTTAGTGGGATTGGTAAATGAAAAGTTTAACGAAGATTAGGCAATCTGGAAATCAAAAAGAAATTATCCTCGACGGTAAAGGGGTTTCCCCAGGTATTGCCATCGGTCGAGCGGTGGTTTTTGATAATGATTTGGTAAATGTGCCTAAATATCGAATTAAGCCTGATGGAGTTTTAAGAGAACAAACAAGGTTTAAGGAAGCTATTTCACGGACGAACGAACAATTTTTGGAACTTAAAGACAAAACTTCCTCGTTAAAAGATAAGGAAAACTGGGACTATATCATCGAAGGATATACCCAAATGTTAAAGTCTTCACGGATTGTTGATGGTACGAATAAAAGGATTGCCAGCGATTTAATAAACGCTGAACAAGCTTTGCAAATCGAAGTTGCGAATGTTATCAAAATATTCGAGGCAATGGATGATAGTTACATTTCCGCAAAAGTTGAAGATATCAGAGGTGTATCAAGGCGTTTAATTCAAAATTTGACTTTAAAGGGCGAAAAACAATTTGTAAATTTGCCTGAAAATTCAATTGTGATTTGTAACGAACTTTCCGCTGCTGATACTGTGCAAATTGACAGCCATAATACTCATGGTTTTGCGACTTTGCTGGGTGGTATTCAAGGTCATGCTTCCTTGTTTGCAAGGTCTATTGGTCTTCCTGCTGCGGTGGATGTTAAAGGTTTGCTTGAAAATGTTCATGATGGAGATATCGTTGTAATCGATGGTACATATGGACAAATTATTGTCAATCCAAGTACGGAAAGTTTAAAAAAATACCGCCTTTATCGGGCAAATTATTTAAGATGGAAACGGTCTTTTTCAAGGTTAAAGGATTTGTCCGCTGAAACCTTAGATGGACATAAAATTACTTTAAAAGGTAATATCGACCTTGCAAGCGAGGCTGATTTCGTGATGGAAGTCGGTGCTGATGGTGTTGGTTTGCTTCGAAGTGAATATATGTTCTTAAATCGTGTTGATTTCCCAACCGAAGACGAACAATTTGATATTATTTTAAAAGTGGTGCAAAGCTTAAAGGGAAAAACCTTAACTTTCAGAACTTTGGACTTAGGTGGAGATAAGCCGTCTGATTTGATTAAATCGCAACAATATAATGTCGAAAACCCAGCCTTAGGCCTTCGCGGTATAAGATGTTCGTTAAAATGGCAAGAAATTTTGGAAACTCAATTTGCGGCGATTTTAAGAGCTTCGGCATATGGTCCGATTGAGGTTATGTTGCCTATGGTTTCTGCGGCTCAGGAAATTACAAAAGCAAGACAAATTTTTAATGATGTCGCAAACAAGTTAAGAATGAGAGGCATTAAAATTGCCGATAATCTTCCAAAGCTTGGGATTATGATTGAGGTTCCTGGTGCTGCGATTGAGTCTGAGGCTTTGGCGGAATATGCTGAATTTTTCTCTATCGGTACTAATGACTTGATTCAATATACCCTTGCAACGGACAGAACAAATCAAAATGTTTCTTATATTTTTAACCCTATGCACCCTGCGGTTTTAAGGCTTATTAAGATGACGGTGGAGGCCGGAAATAAAAAAGGCATAGAGGTTTCAATTTGCGGTGAAATGGCGGCTAATTATAAATATACTGCTGTTTTGCTTGGGCTTGGGGTTAAATCTTTGTCAATGCCAGCGTCAAATATTCCTATGGTAAAGGAAAGAATAAGAAGCATAAGGTATGAGGATACTCTCCATCTTGTTGACAGAGTAATGAGAGAGCATCACCCTGATGAAATTTGGAGAATTATTCGTGAATTTGAAAGTTATTAGTTTGGTTTAAATTGCATGGCGAATTATCAGAATAAGCAAGAATTAATTGATACAGTTTTAAAATATTCTGGATTATTTATTCGTGAATTTGATGGTTTTGATGATTTAAAAAAACATGATTATGTGGTTGGTGTTGATAAAACTCCTTTTCAAATGATTGCTTATCAAATTGGTATTATGGAGCTTATAATCGATTTTGAAATCACCGAATTACAAGGTGGTGTTGTCGATAATATTTTTAAAGATTGTAAGTTCCATGAAAACATTAAATTACACGAAAAATTTTATGAAAATTGTAAAGATTTGTCGTTAAGAGAGCTTTGCCATTTGTTTTTAAACCGAGTGCAACAAACGGTATGTATAATCAACGGTTATTCCGAGGACGAATTGTTTAATCCAAACAAAAGACAATGGGTAATGTTAATTAAACCTGATTGGTCGATATCAAAACTTATCAATGTTAATACGATTGCTTTGTTTAAAACTTTCAGAGCAATGATTAAAAAATATAAGAAATTAATGGACTAGGTCTATTTTACAATTTTTACTTCTTTTTTTGGAAACTTTTTCTTAAAATTCAAAGGCTTTTTGTCATGTTTAGTAATGACCTTTGCCCCATATTTATTGGCAATGTCAATTACTTTGAAATAAGCCTTGTAATCATCGGTTACCTTGATAACCTTTGCCCCAGCTCTTAATGCTTCCAACGCATCTTTGAAAGAGTTAGAACAATCATAAATGATATCGGCTTTTTCTTCTTCTTTTTTGTCACTTAATACTTTTGCAAAAAACTTTGCACCCGCACCTTGCGATACAGGGACAACAATATTAATATTATCAGCATAAGAATAAGTGTCATAAGCTTCATCTTTGTCACGAACCATGATAAGGAGCTTATTTAACCTTGTTACTTCAAACAATTTTTTCTTTCTTTTCTTTAAGTTTTATTTTATTCTTTTTCAAACGATGATAATATTATCAAATACAAGTTTGTCAAGAGAGTTTATTTTATTTTTTAAGGTAATATGTGAAAATGGCTGAATTATCAAAGGAAGTTGTCAAGGCTTTGGAAAATTTGAATAATGCAATTCTTTGTTTAGAAGATGCAGTCGGTGAAAAGAATCGTAATTTTGAGTCTTTGAAAAAAGAACATCAAGAATTAACCTTAAAATGTTCAAAACTTAAACCCGAAGTGGTTAAAATAACCGCACGAATTGATGAGGTTATTAATTCTTTGAAAGTTGAGGAATAAAAATCATGGCAAATGTAAGAGTTACGATTATGGGAAATTCCCATTCAATTTCATGTGCCGATGGTCAAGAAGAACGACTTATATCTTTGGCGGAAAAAGTAAATCAAAAGTATGAGGATTTGGGGTTAAAGGCAACAAGAGTTCCCGAAGTTTTAAGTTTTGCAATTATAAGCATGACTTTGGCAGATGAACTTGAAAATGCAAGGGAAGAGCTTAATAAATTAAAGCAAAATAAGCCACAAGAAAACGAGGATAATTATACCATAAATGATGGTTTGATAACAACCTTAAATACCCTTACAAAACAAATATATATGATTGCAGAAAACTTAAAAAAAGGTTAATATAGATATATGGATAGGACTTTGGGGCTTGACAACCTTATAAACATAATGTCCTTGAACCTGTTTAAAAAAATATGGGAGCTGTCCCTGTCGTATGCCGAGGCTATGATATCACGGTGCCCACCTTGTCATCCTATAGTTCATGGTTGACGCGTTATAAGAACTTTCTTTGAGGTCCTATCCTTGTAATAAAAAAGCCCCGATATGAACATGGGGCTTTTTGTTTATTTTGATTTTTCTTTTATGTACACGCCGACTTTATAACCAGGATATTTATAAGGCTCATCAAGAACTTTGACCAATTTAAAGCCCGCTGATTTATGTAAGGCTTCGGATACTTTGTTAAAACAAGGTTCATGAACAATGCAAGAGCTCCAATTTGTGTTGCTATCTAAAATCGAGAAGAGTTTTTTTCCAACCCCCATGCCTTTATATCCAGGCAATACAGCAACATATGAAACATATTTTGTGTTTATCATTTCAGGGGCTTTATCAGACCTTTTTTTAGGAGCGCTATCAGCCAAACGCAAAATTCCAACCATTTTATCCTCGAGGGTTGCAATATATGTTGTGTCTATGGCTTCTTTAAAAAGTTCCTCATCAACAGGAGATAATAAAAAACCATCATATTCTGGGTTTTCAAAATCCTTATGTGATTTGCTAAAATTGCTGTTATAAATATTAAGCATTTCAGTAATGTCAGAAAGTTTTGCTTTTTTAATTTGAATATGATGGTTCATTTATTGTTATGTATCTATTTCTTATGGTCTTGTTCGTATTTTTTAATGTTTTCAAAAAATTCGTCATGGAAATCGTTGAAACGACCTTGTTCAAGAGCGTCACGAATATCTTTCATCAATCTTTGATAACATCTTATGTTGTGCCATGTAAGGAGCATCGGGCCTAAGATTTTGTTGGCTCTGAAAAGATGGCTGATATATGCTCTGGAATAATTTTTACAAGCAGGACAATCGCAAGTCTCATCAATTGGACGGCTGTCATGAATGTGGCAGGCATTTCTCATGTTAAGTTTATGGTCTCTTAAAAAGGCTTGGGCAGTCCTTCCCGAACGGCTTGGCATAACACAATCGAACATATCAACGCCTCTTTTTACTGAACCAACGAGGTCGCTTAAAGTACCAACGCCCATTAAATATCTTGGCTTGTCAGAAGGCAACATATCAGGGG
>JAKJEU010000101.1 GCA_022705265.1 Pseudomonadota bacterium
CTTTGCTTATTATTACTGGTTCTTTGGTGGGTGCTTCTGGGGCTATATTGTCATACATTATGTGTGCTGGCATGAACCGTTCACTTACCAATGTTTTAATCGGTGGATTTGGTTCTGAAACTGGAAATTCTGGCCCATCGATTAACCCTAATGAAGGTAAAACTGCAAAAGCTTCGAATGCAGAAGATGCTTCCTTTATTATGAAAAACTCTTCAAAAGTCATAATTGTTCCTGGATACGGCATGGCTGTTGCTGGGGCTCAACACGCTTTAAAAGAAATGGGCGATGTTTTGAAAGCAAATGATGTCGAAGTTAAATATGCAATTCACCCTGTGGCTGGAAGAATGCCTGGTCATATGAATGTGCTTTTGGCTGAGGCAAATATTCCTTATGAAGATGTATTCGAACTTGACGACATTAACCGTGAATTTGCTTCTTGCGATTGCGTTTATGTTATCGGTGCGAACGATGTTACTAATCCTTTGGCAAAAACTGATAAGACTTCTCCAATTTATGGTATGCCGATTTTAGATGTTGAAAAATCAAAAACCATATTCTTTGTAAAGCGTTCGATGGCGGTTGGATATTCTGGTGTGGACAATCCATTATTTTTCGGCGATAATACTTACATGTTGTTTGGAGATGCCAAAAAGATTACCGAAGAAGTGGTTAAATCTCTTAATTCTTAAAGCTTTTTTAAAGGAGTAACCTTATGCTTAGAACTTATGAAATTGGACGAATCTTAGAGACTCCATTTTTTAAGAAAAAAGACAAAATTTATATTTCCGAACTTAAAAAACACGCTTTCGATGTTATGGAAAGGTCTAAGGGAAGTATTTATATTGATGTGGGTTACTCCTCTATTGCTTTGGCTTTGAAAAAACGGGATTACCTTAATTTTGATGGAGAAGCTATTATCAAATCATGAGTATTGCAAGTTTTAAAACAATATATGACCCTGTGCACGGATATATAAAAATTCCGTCGTCTTATTGTGAAAAAATTGTCGATACAAGGCTTTTTCAAAGATTAAGAAACATTGACCAAACTTCAATGAAATCTTTATACCCTTCTGGTAAACATGACCGATTTACTCATTCGCTTGGGGTTTATCATTTATCTTATCTTTCGGTTGAAAATATTTTAAAAAATTCTGATTTTTCGGAATTTGAATTTGATGAAATTATAAAAATATCTGAAAGCATTAAAATTGCGTGCCTTCTCCACGATGTTGGACATTCGCCTTTTTCTCATACTTTGGAACATTTTTATTCCATTCATAACAAAGGAAAGCTTGAAGAATATTTAACCGATATTTTTAAATCTGGTTCTTTCAAACAAGACATAAAAGACATTTCTCCTGCTCCTCATGAACTTGTAAGCGCTTATTTGTCTGTCACCTGTTTTAGCCAACAAATCGAAGAATTAAACGGCGACAAAGAATTTATTACAAGAGCCATTATTGGTTGCAAATATAAATCAAAAGACGGTTCTTTACCAAAGATATTAAAACTTAAAAATGCTTTTATGGAAATTTTAAGCAGTAAGATTGATGTCGACAAACTTGATTATATTTTAAGGGATACTTGGGCTTCTGGTGCTCATAATACCACTATCGATATTGAAAGATTGCTGGGGTCATTAAAAATTGTACCTTATAAAAATACTTACCGCCTTGTTTTTAAGGCTAATGCTTTAAGCGTCATTGGAAGCGTGATTGAAGGACGAAATTACCTTTACCGATTTATTTACAACCATCACAAGGTTTTGTATGAAGCCGAAATTATTAATCGTGCGGTTTTAAAACTTTCAGAAAATATTTCAAAGGGCGAAAAAGAAACTTTTTTAAGTCAAATTTTCAACATTAATGTGTTTTTCAAAAAAACCTTGTACAAGGCAATAACTTTATTTTATCCAAATGATGCTGATTTTACTTATTTCTTAAAAGCTGACGAGGATAACAACCCTTATGCCAACGAATTTTTGGCAAGAAATCATAAAAGATTTCCGTTATGGAAAACCTTTGCTCATTTTAAGGTGCTTTATGCTCATAAAAAGAAATATGAACTTGCAAACATTGTCGAGGAAAGAGATAAAATCATAAACTCTTTTACCAAAAAACACGGACTTAAAAGGGACGATATTATCGTTTTAAAAGCAAGTCCAAAAACCTCTCATATTATGAATGATGATGTATTGGTTGAAATTGGTGGCAAAATTTGTGAATTAACCGAGCTTTATCCAAGCGAAAACGAAAACAAATCATATGACATGGATTGCCCATTTGTTTATTTAAGCCGTGACAAAGCTCATTTAAAAGAAGAGTTAATCAAATTCATTGACGAATATATTTAACTTCCAATCGGTCTTATTTGCACCGTTGAAATACGATTTTTCTTTCGTCCTAAAACCTTAAATTCAAAACCTTCGAATATAAAAGTTTGACCAACTTCTGGAATTCTTTCGGTTTCATAAATCAAAAACCCAGAAACAGTAGCAGCATATTTATCCGAAACATTCCAATCAAATTGACGGTTTAAATCACGGATTGTCATACTTCCATCAACAACATATGATCCATCTTCTTGGACTTTTACCTTTGAATATTCTGGAACTATACTGTCTGTTTCATCATTGATATCGCCAACAATTTCTTCAAGCAAGTCTTCTAATGTAACGATACCAAGAACAACACCATATTCATCAACAACTACTGCAAAATGTTCTCTTCTTCTTTTGAAATCTTGAAGCTGGTCAATCAAGTCCGTAGTTTCCAAAACAAACCAAGGTTTCGAAGCAATCCCCATAATATCAAGTTTAGATTTGTCTCCATTAACCGCTTCAATCGCTTTTGCCAATGCTTTTATATGCAAAATTCCAACAATATTATCGGTATCATCTTTGTAAATTGGAATACGGCTGTATGGGCAATTAAATGCAAATTCAACAATTTCTTCGTTGGTCATATCAGCATCGATTGAAGTTACTTTTTTACGGTGAACCATGATGTCGGAAACCGTTACTTCCGCCAAATCAAGCACACTTTTAAGCATTAATTTTTCATGTCTTGCTTCAACCTCTGTCCCAAGACCTAAATCAATCGCACCTTTAATTTCAGCGATTTTTTCTTCGTTTGTTTTTTCTTCTTCATTTTTAATTCCAAAAACCAATAAAAATTTCGAAATAATAAAGTTCATAGTAACCACAACAGGGTTAAATATAGGTATCAAAAACCCAATAATCGGAGTTACAAAAAGCGAAAATTGATTAGGAGACCTTACCGCACAGGTTTTTGGCATAATTTCACAAAATAACAAAACAATAACGGTCAAAGTAATGGTCGCATACAAAACCCCAATCGTTCCAAAATGACGAACAAAAACCGCAGTCGCAACAGATGAGGCCAAAATATTAACCACATTATTACCAAACAACAAAGTCCCGATAAGTTGTTCAGGTTTTTTCATTATTTTATTAAAAGCCTTTGCCTTTTTATCGTTTTCTTTTTCCTTTGCATGCATCAATGATTGAGACGCCGCCATGAACGCTGTTTCTGATGCCGAAAAAAATGCCGAACAAATTAAACAAACAAATAATATTATATATTCCAGCTCGCTTGTCATAAAACTTTTAAAACCTCTTCCTTTTCAATTCCTTTTTGGAAATATGCCTTACCAATCCCTTTTAAAAGAATGAAATTAAGGCTGTTTCCAGTTGCTTTTTTATCACTTGACATCAAAGAAACCAATTCTTCTTTGTCACCAAATTTCAGATTAACCAATAATTCCAATTTTTCATAGTGATTTTTGATTCTTAACAAATCTTTTTCATCTAATAATTTAAGGTTATATGACAATTTTGCCGCATCAATCGTGCCAAGAGCCACCGCTTCGCCATGATTAATATCATAACCCTCATGTTTAAAAGAATAACCCTCGTAAGCATGGGCAAAGGTATGTCCAAGATTTAATAGAGCCCTTAACCCCAAATCCTTTTCATCTTCGACAACAATATCAGCCTTGTTTTTACAACATCTTGAAATCGCAAAGGAAAGCTCCTCTTCGCTTAAATCCAAAATTTTTTTGCCATTTTGTTCCAAATATTCAAAAAATTCAACATCACCCAAAATTCCGTATTTCACAACTTCGGCGTATCCTGCTTTAAGCTCTCTTTTTGGTAAAGTTTTCAAAGTATCAACATCAATCAAAACAATTTCAGGCTGGTAAAAGGAACCAATCATATTTTTACCAGTTGGAAGGTTTACCGCGGTTTTTCCGCCTACTGAACTGTCAACTTGCGATAAAAGAGTTGTTGGAATTTGGATAAATTTCATTCCACGAAACATTATGCTGGCAAAAAAGCCTGTTAAATCGCCAATTACCCCACCACCAAGAGCAATTGCAAGAGAAGAACGATTAAGCCCCATTTCCAAAGCTTTGTTACAAAGCATTATCAGATTTTCGGGATTTTTTGTATGTTCACCAGATTTAAAAATATGATAAAAAACTTTAAACCCGCCCTTTTCAAGAGAATTTTTAACCATATCAAGATAAAAAGGAGCAACATTTTCATCAGTTATAATAAAAATCTTTTCATTTTGTTTGACAAATTTTGAAACATATTCAAAAGCATTGTCAAGCAAGCCTTTTCCAATCAAAATATCATAGGATTTATCGCTAAATTTTAAACTTAATTGTTTTTTGATTTCTGCCATAATTCTTCTTTCTCGCTCATTGTTGCTGATTTTATGTCTTTTCCTTGATTTTTCAAAGACTTTTCAATAAATCTTACCCTATTATCAAACTTTAAATTAGTACGAAATAAAGCTTCTTCTGGATCTATGTCAATTTTTCTTGCCAAATTAACGCAAGTAAACAAAATATCGCCTAATTCTTCAATTTTTTCGTCTCTTGATTTTGCTTGTTCAAATTCTTCAATTTCTTCTTTTAATTTTTCAATAACGCCGTCAACATTTTCCCAATCAAAACCAACTTTTGCAGCCTTTTTTTGCATTTTATACGCCCGCAACATTGAAGGAAGCGAAGATGGAACGCTGTCCAAAATACTTTCAATCGATTCGTTTTGATGCTCTTTTTGTTTTGCTTTTTCCCAAATCGTTAAAACCTCGTTTGAATTATTAGCTTTATCACTTCCAAACACATGAGGATGGCGGAAAATAAGCTTTTGATTAATTCTTTTTGCTACATCATCAAAGTTAAATTTACCTTCTTCCTCAGCTATTTCCGATTGAAAAACAACTTGCATAAGCAAATCGCCAAGTTCTTCTTTGAAATTTTCATCATCTTTTTTCATAACAGCTTCCATGACTTCATAAGCCTCTTCAACCGCATATTTTGCAAGACTTTCACGAGTTTGCTCTTTATCCCAAGGGCAACCCTTTTCCTTATCCCGTAACCGTTTCATTGTT
>JAKJEU010000102.1 GCA_022705265.1 Pseudomonadota bacterium
TCGCCAGTATCATACCAACCATCAACGACTTGTTCAATAACACCAGGCTTTTCAACTCTCAAATATCCTTTCATGACATTTGGACCTTTAACCCAAAGCTTACCTCCCTCGTTTACTCCTTGGACTGGTTCAAGTTTATATTCCATATGAGGCAACAATCTTCCAACCGAGTCTTTTTTATAATGCATTGGAGTATTAACCGAAATAAGTGGAGAAGTTTCAGTTGCACCATAACCTTCATAAACTCTTACCCCAAATTTTTCGATATAAGTTTGCTTGGTTTCTTCCTTAACTTTTTCAGCCCCAGCAAAAACAAACTTGATACTGTAAAAATCATAAGGGTCAGCGACCTTAGCATAGCCAGACAAGAAAGTATCAGTACCAAACAAAATTGTCGCATTAACATCATAAATAAGTTCAGGTATCACACGATAATGAAGTGGTGATGGATATAAAAACAACTTAATCCCAGACAAAGCAGGCAATATAGTACCAACAGAAAGCCCAAAAGAATGGAACATTGGCAAAGCGTTAAACAAAACATCATTAGCATTTGCAGGAACCGTGCTTAAAACTTGTTGTCTGTTTGAATTAAGGTTTTTATGAGTTAAAACCACCCCCTTAGGAGAACCCTCGGACCCAGAAGTAAACACAATAACCGCTGCATCATCACCATCAGACTCTTTATATATTGTATTTGCAAATTTTGATTTCAAATATCCCAAACAAACATCATCAAGTCCAATTTTTTGTTTTAAATCCTCAGCATATCTTATTTTAACACCAGCCTTTTCAAGACCTTAGATTACTTCGTGAAGTTTTGCAGTTTCAACAAATTGCCTTAAAGTATAAATCGTCTTAATCTTAGCCGAAGCAACCATGGACAAGATATTTGTAAGACCGCTTGAAAAATTAATCATTGCAGGAGTTTTTTTATAAGCTTGCATGCCAAAGAAAAGAATCAAATGAACATTCAAATTAGGCATCATTAAACCAATATTTTGTTCGTCTTTACATTCTTTGCTTATTTGCTTACCCAATACAAAAGAACCCATAACAAATTTATCATAATTTACAGTTTTTCTTGTGATATCTTCCAAAATATCATATTTTCCGCCAAACAAATTTCTTGCATTAATCAAGGATTTAAACAAATCCATATTATAATTGCTGGTTTCAAACATCATGGATGACATTATGTTGTAAATTTCGTTTTTGTAAGCCAATCTTCTTGCCTTACCTTTAACATTTTCATCAATTGCAATCTTTCTTGGAGGAAGAACAGTCAAGGTAATCTTACTTGAAGGGTTGAAATCCAACTTCTTTCTAAACCTTGCAAAAGCACTAAATTCAGCCCCAGAAATTCTTATTGGAATAATGCTTGCTTTGGTTTTATCCACCACCATTCCAACACCATCGTAAATTTTCATCAAAGCACCAGTTGTGGTAATTCTTCCTTCTGGGAAAATCACAACAGTTTTACCATCGTTAACTGCATCCACCAAAGTTTTTGTAGCCATAGGTTTGGTTGGGTCAATCGGAACGATATCCACCAATTTTAACAAAGGTTTTAAAAATGGATGTTCCGCCATGTAAGTATTGATTGCAAAAGTTGGTCTTCCTGGCAAAAATGCACCAAGCAATATCGCATCTAAAAAAGATTGATGGTTTGCAATAATTACCGATTTTCCATATTTTTTGTAATTTTCAACCCCAATAACTTCGACCTTATAAATTACTTTTAATATGCTTTTTGCAAAGATTTTGAACAAGCTAAATGGCAAAATTAAACATATATAAAAAGATACAAATAAATTAACCGCAGCCAAAACCATAATCACAAAAGGAATTGAAAAATGGAAAATTGATAAAACGACCGTAAAAATGCTTCCAACAACCATGAACAAAGCATTTATGATATTGTTTGTTGCAATTACTTTTGAACGATCTTTTTCTTTTGATTTTGCCTGTAATATTGTGTTTAAAGGAACAACAAAAAGCCCTCCCATACACGCAAGCATAAACAAATCAAAACACACTCTAAAACCTCTGAAATCACTTAAAAACATGAAAATAGTTTTCAAATTCTCTTTATCAATTGCTTCACCACGATAACCAAAGGACGCATTTGACAAATCAAACAAGAATAAAGTCATTAAAAGAGCACTTAATGGAACATATTTTGCTGAAACTTCGCCTTTTAACACCAATTGACAAAGCATAGAACCAACGCCAATTCCAAGTGAAAAAATTGCAAGTAACAAAACAAAAACCCCAGCATTTCCACCGATAACATCGCTAGCAAGGCTTGGCATTTTTGACATCAAAACCGCACCAACAAGCCAAAACCATGAAATACCAAGAATTGTTAAAAATATTGTGTCTGATTGTTTTGCAAATTTCATATTAATAATGGTCGATTTAATGAAATTATATTCAATTTTTGCATCATCATTTGTTTCAGAACAATCTTTCATAAAATATGATGCCCCAAATCCAAGCCCAGCAATAACAATCAAAACAACAGCAATAATATAAATGCTTATATGTCCGCCACCATAAATCGAAGCAAAAACACCACCCAAAATAGTTCCAAGCAATATCGAAACGAAAGTACCAGCCTCAATTATACCGTTACCTAAAATATATTCTTTTTTATCCAAAATTTCTGGCAATATTGAATATTTTAATGGTCCAAAAAAGGCTGATTGAGTACCCATTAAGAACAAAACCAACATCAAAAAAGCAACATTCGACGAAGCAAATCCAACAAAAGCCAAAGCCATAACAAAAATTTCGCCTGCTTTTATTATTTTAATTAATAATGGTTTTTGATATTTATCTGCAATTTCCCCTGCCATAGCTGAAAACAAGAAAAAAGGCAACATAAACAAACCAATCGCAATATTTGCAACAAACTCTTTATGAGAATTTTCAATTGAACTTAAAGAATAAGTGATAAAGGAAAGTAAAAATATCCTAAACACATTATCGTTAAAAGCCCCCAAAAACTGAGCCGTAAATAGTGATAAAAAATTTCTTTTTTTCAAAACATTTAAGATATTTTTCAAATTCTTATACCTCCATAGTTTAAGTTTTTCTTGCAACAAAAATAAAGCCTAAATCCGGTTTATCAAACTCCATTCGTATTACACAATTTTCTATACATTCTATATTAAATTTTGCTTCACTCAAAGATTTTTTTATATATTCTTTGCTATGAGAATATCTTCCTGAATTATCAAGGTTAAATGTATCACAATCACTTTTTGAAATCGAAAAAATATATAAACCGCCTTTTTTCAATGATTTATTTGCTGAAACAAACAATGCATCAACCTCGCCAATATAAATTATAACATCCGTTGAAACCATCAAATCAAAACAATCTTCACAATTATTCATAAATTCAATCATGTCTGATTTTATCAAATTATCATAAATATTTTTTTCATGAGCCTTATTAAGCATACCTTCTGATAAATCAATCCCTGTTAATCCATTTTCTTTTGCATAAGGTTTAAGGTATTTACCACACCACCCAGTACCGCAACCAACATCAAGAATGTTAAGCAACCCTTCTTTTTTCTCACAAAATTTAACCACCATTTCATGTGCTTTTTTTGGTGCATCATAATGAATAGAGCTTAAAACTCTATCAAAACTTTCGGAAAAATTATCAAATAATTCTTCTATATATTTAATTGATGGCTTTGCTTCAATTTCTTTTTTTGTAATGGATTGATAATTATGCTCAGACAATGGATTTTCTTTATCCAATTCATGCCATTTTAATGAATATTCTTCTGCTTTTTCTTTGTTTTTAAGACTCAAAACATAAATCATATCAGAAAGCATTAACCTTGGTAATCTTTGATTTTTATCAATTTCAATTGCTTTTAAATAATATGAAAAAGCATTTTCAAAATCATCATATTTATCAAATAAAAAATTCGCATAATTACATAACAAAGTTTGAGAATTAGGATATCGTTCCAAAGCAATATTAAAATATTCATATGCTTTTTCTTTTAAATTAAGCCTTAATAAAACATCAACTTTATCAATTAAAAGAAGTTCATAATTTTGATAATCAAACTTCAAAGCTTTATCAAATATGATATTTGCTTTTTCAAAATTTTTAACCTCGACCAAGCATTTTCCAAATTGATGCAATAATTTTGCATCTTTATGATTTATATTCAAAGCCTTTTCATAAAATTTCAAAGCCTTATAATAATTTTTCATCATAAATAATGAATTTGCAATTCCTTTTAAAGCATCAAAATTCATAATATCAATTTCATATGACTTTTTATAAACTTCGATAGATTTTTGAAATTCATTATCAATAAAGAAAATATCACCTTTAAGATTTAAGGCTTTTATATCTTCGCTATTATCTTTTAAAAGATTTTCACAAAGCATAAAAGCCTTATCATCTTGATGAATTTCAATTAAATCAACAATATTTTGATAAACATCACTCATTTTTCACCAAATTTATGATACTAAAGCAAGCAAAGCCCCAGCAGCAACCGCAGAACCAATAACCCCAGCGACATTTGGCCCCATCGCATGCATCAAAAGGAAATTGTCAGGATTTTCATCATTACAAACCTTATTCACAACGCGTGCAGACATAGGAACAGCCGAAACACCAGCAGCACCAATTAAAGGATTTACTTTATTTTTAAGGAATAAGTTCATAAATTTAGCCATCAAAACACCAGCAGCAGTAGCAATAGAAAACGCAACCAAACCAAGAGCTAAAATAGCCAAAGTTTGAGCAAGCAAAAACTTATCCGCAGATAATTTAGAACCAACCGCAATACCAAGCAGTATTGTAACAATATTAATCATCTCATTAGCAGCAGTTTTAGATAATCTTTCGACCACACCTGATTCTTTTAAAATATTTCCAAAACAAAGCATTCCGATTAAAGGAGTAGCAGTAGGAATAACCAAAATACAAAGAATGAATACAGAAATTGGGAAAATAATTTTTTCCAATCTTGAAACATCGCGAAGTTGAACCATAACAATCGCTCTTTCATCTTTGCTTGTTAAGGCTTTCATAATTGGTGGTTGAATAATTGGAACCAAAGCCATATATGAATATGCCGCAACCGCAATTGCTCCAAGCAAATCAGGGGCAAGCTTACTTGTAATAAATAAAGATGTCGGACCATCAGCACCGCCAATAATTGCAATGGATGCCATTTCTTTTAAAGTAAAATCAATCCCAGGAACATATTTTGATAAAACTGCTGCGCCAATTAAAGTACCAAAAATACCAAATTGAGCCGCACCGCCAAGCAAAGCAGTCTTAGGATTTGCAAGCAATGGACCAAAATCCGTCATCGCCCCAATTCCTACGAATATAAGAAGAGGAAATA
>JAKJEU010000103.1 GCA_022705265.1 Pseudomonadota bacterium
ATCCACCATATAAGTTGATTTTATTCGCTCTAATGCGGTTATTACTTCTTTTTTGACCTCTTTTGAATTATCGTTTTCAAGCCGTTTTAAAGGGTAAATGAAATTATGATTATCTTTTCCAACATAACCGATAATCTTTGCTGCCTTTGCTCTTAAATCTGTATCATCACTTTCGATTAAAGACCTTAATTTTTCAGAAGCAACAAAAATAGCCTCAACATCTTTTGTTTTAAAAAGACCAATAACCGCACCGCATACAGTTTCTTTTCTAAATAACAAATACAACTTTTCAAAACTTTTTTCACCCATAAGATAACAATAAGCATTACTTGCAAAACTTCTTACTCTTTGATTTTCGGTTTCATCGGTTGCTATTTTGAAAAGAATTTCAACAGCATCATATATTTTTAAATCAATAATTCTGTTTATTACATATTCTTTTATTTCGTTGTTTTCGTTGTTTAAAGCATTAATTAAATCGCTTTTTAAATCTTTTATCCTTAACTCTTCCAGCAACCGTAAATAATAAGCCGCTCTTTCAGGCTTTTTATCCAACACGCCTTTTTTTATAATGTCCGCAATTTCCTTATCTTTTAAAAAGATAAAAGAACCCATAAAAGAGCAAGATTTTAAACTTTTAATGATATATTTTCGGTAAAAAAACCAGCTTCCGTATAAAATGACGGGCAATAAAACAATTAATTTAATAGCATACAAAAAAATTACTTTTGTAATAAAATCGTTCATATCTAACTACTTTTGTTATTGTTTCCTGTTTGTCCTGTGCTTCCACTTACCGTATTTGAAGTCGAACCAGAATGAGCGGCTGCCTGAGCTACTTTTTCTTGACTTGCTTTAAGTGATGCAAATATTGATGATATAGAAGGAGAAGAACCTTGTGAATTAGCAGTATTTACAGTCGTTGTTTGAGCAGGTTTACTTACCGTTTGACTTTGAACGGGGGTTTGTCCACTTAAAGGAGTGGTCGAAGTAGGTGTATTCAACGGTTTTGAAGGCGTAAAGGAACTTGCCGTGCTTGAAGACACAGGAGTTGTTGTTGGCTTTGAAATACCTTGTAAAGGAGCCATAGCCTCAGCAAGTCTTGAAGATATTGAATTAACCATACCTTGTGTCCCAGAAACATCCTTTTTAGGTTGTTGTGAGGCAAAAGTTGATGCAGTACTTGGAGTTGTTGTCGTTTGTGTACTCGTTGCAGGTTTCGCAGCAAAAGAAGAAGTTGTTGTATTCGAAGAAGACGAGCTTCCAGGCGACGACGATGAGGCAATACCAACGCTTTTAGGAGTATTATTAAGCGTTGTTGAAGAAAAACTACTTGGATTTGTCGCAGGCTTTGTTGGTTGTGATGGAGTTGTTGCAAATTTATTTGTCGTTGCAACACCGCTACCACCTTGTCCTAAACTTGGAGAAGGAGAACTTGCACTACTTACATTTGATGTAGGTTTAGGAAATCCACTCATCGGAGGCATAGCAGGAATAGAAGAAAAAGAAGCCCCAGAAGGAGACGATATTTTTGATAAATCGCCATCTTTTGCAAAATCATCAATTATTCTTGTTTCATTGACATTTGCAACATATATTCCCCTTTGTCCTACAACTGGTCTGTATTTATCACAAATACCAAGCACAGTTTCAGCACCACCAAGATATAAAAATCCGTCTTTTGGCATCTGATTATACATTTTTTCCAAAATCACAGACTTAGTTGCTTGATCAAAATAAATCAAAACATTTCGGCAAAAAACCACATCAAAATGCCCCAAAGCCTTTATATCATCAAGCAAATTCCATTTTTTAAATTGAACCATTGAAATAATCGAACGATCAATTGTCCATGAATCGCCATCCTTTTTAAAATATTTAACCAAAAGTTGGATTGGAAGACCTCTTTGAACTTCGAACTGAGAATAAACCCCAGCCATCGCTTTGTTCAAAATATCCGTCGAAAGATCAGTCGCAACAATTTCAATATTAAACCCAGCCAATTCTTTTGCTTTTTCTTTCAAAATCATACACAAAGAATAAGCCTCTTGCCCCGAAGAACAAGCCGCCGACCATATTCTTATACTTCTTTTATTTGCTCTTGTTTTTATCAAATATGGAAGTACAATTTTTTCAAATTGTTCAAACGGTTTTATATCACGAAAGAAAAAAGACTCATTAGTAGTCATAGCCTCAACAACTTGACTTACAAGCTTTTGAGGTTTTGACTTCAAAGCCATAATCAAATCTTCCAAAGTAACAAAGTTATTACTTCTTGCAATCGGAAGAAGCCTGCTTTCCAAAAGATATACTTTATCCTTTGTAAGAACTAACCCTGATTGCTCTTTAAGAAGCCTTGATATAAAGTCAAAATCATCATCTCTCATAAACTATAAATCCTTAAACTAAGATACTTTCTTTATATAACTTGCAATTTCATCAAGAGGTAAAACCGCACAACAAACACCCAGTTGAGCCGTAGCCCCAGGCATACCCCAAACGATACTTGATGCTTCATCTTGTGCAATCACATTTCCACCTGCTTCTAAAATAACTTTTGAACCTTTTGACCCATCATAACCCATACCAGTTAAGACAATAGCCAATGCCTTTGTCCCATAATGTTCTGCAATACTTCTAAACATTGGATCAACCGCAGGACGACAAAAATTTTCCGCAGGAGCAGAAGTAATTTTTATAACCTTTGAGGCACCTTTTTTATCAACAATCATATGAAAACCACCTGGTGCGATATAAATTTTATTATTTTCAATCACCATACCATCTTCACCTTCTACGGCTACTTTTCCAGATATTCTTGAAATATGTTCTGCTAAAATTTTTGTAAAAGTTGCAGGCATATGCTGAGTAATAAGAATCGGTTGCTTTATCGAAGTTTTAAGCTCCTCAAATATCTTAAATAAGGCAGGAGGACCGCCAGTAGAAGAACCAATCGCTATTACCTCTGGAACCATTTTAAAATTAGGCTTAACCAAAGTGAAATCAGTGCTATACAATGATTTTCTTACAGTTGTTGTTACCTTCATTTCTTTTTGTTCAGGTTTAAACGAAGATGGAGCAGGAGATGCAGGAGAAACCGGTTTTTTTCTTATTCCGCCTCTTGACCTTGCTCTTTCGCCAAAAACTTTAATCTTTTCGATTAAATCATTTTTATAAGTTTCATCACCACTTAAAGTACTTGTACTGCTTGGCTTTGTAACATAATCACAAGCACCAAGAGACAAAGCTTTCAAGCTTACCTCTGCATTTTTTAATGTTAATGTTGACGACATAATCACCTGTATACTTGGATTTGCTTCTAAAATTTTTGGTAATGCCGTCAACCCATCCATAACCGGCATTTCAATATCAAGAACGACCACCTCAATTGATGGATCTTTTACCGCCTCTGTAACAGCTAATTGACCATTACCAACCGACTTTACCACTTGAATTTGAGAATCAGTTTGTATCATTCGATTAACAATACCTCTTATTACAAGAGAATCATCAACCACCATTACCTTATAAGGCTCTTTAATTTCTTCTGTCATTAGCAATCCTACAATAAACCGACTTGAATTAACTTTGTTTGAATAATCTCATTATCAAACGGCTTCATAATATATTCGCTTGCTCCTGCTTCTAACGCAGTAATAATGTGAGACATATCATTTTCCGTTGTACAGAAGATAACCTTAGGTTTATCACCATTTGGCATAGCTTTAAGTTTTTTTAAGAACTCTAACCCATCCATAACCGGCATATTCCAGTCAAGCAAAACAACATCAGGCATAGCCTTAGCACACTCATCTAATGCCTTTTGCCCGTCCTCTGCTTCTGTTGTAGCAAAACCAAGTTCGGTAAATATTTTTTTTGCCACCATTCTTATAACTTTTGAATCATCAACAATTAAACAAGATTTCATAAATCCACCCTTAAATATTTTTCAAAATTAAAGCTTTATGCTTCACTGGTATTTTCTAAAAATTTCGACTCTTTAGAATGTAAAAACTCTCCAATAACTTTTAATAAATTATCTCTATCAAATTTTGCAACATAATCATCAAAACCAACTTCTCTTCCTCTTTCGAAATCGTCTTCCGTTGTATGAGATGACAAAGCAATTAATGGAGTACTTTTCCAAGATTCACTCTTTTTAACTTCTATCGCAAATTCGAAACCATCCATATCTGGCATTTCGATATCAGATACTATTAAATCAAATTGGTTCCCCTTGTTCATTAATTCAAGAGCAATTATTGGACTTTCAACTGCTGTTACATGATATCCTGCTGATGATAATAAAGGAGACAAGAGATTTCTGAAAAATGCTGAATCATCAACAATTAATATACTTGGTTCCGAAGCTTCTCCTTGATTTTCAACATTTGCAAACCAATTTCCAAAAGCAAGCGTTAAATAATAAACCGTATCTACAACATCAGTTGCCTTACCATTTATAACCGCAGTTCCAAGAACACCAGGTATATCAGCTTTAAGCTCAACATGTAATGTATCTTCGACAATGTCAACAATTTCGTCGACGATTAAACCCATACTTCTGTTCGCATCAGAGAAAACCAAAATAGGTTGCATTCCCTCGGTAACCATATTGGTTGTTTCATGAGCCTTAATCAAAGGCATTAATTGTCCACGATATTGAACCACTGGCTTACCAAACGAATGTTCGATTTTAGAAATATCAATCTCTTCAAGCCTTGCAACCAAAGCAAGAGGAACAGCACGCAAATAATCTCCACCAGCCTTGAATATAAGCATAGAAGTCTTCTCCGCACCTCTTCCTGATGCTTTTTCAGCTTCGTCAACAAGTTGATCATCATTACCAACAGTCGTCTCACCAGTAGCACCAGCAATACCATTAGGATCAAGTATCATAATAACACTTCCATCACCTAAAATAGTATTTCCAGAGAACATTGTTATATTTCGTAATATCGGAGCCACAGGCTTAACCACGATTTCCTCGGTATCAAACACTCTGTCCACGATTATACCAAAAGTATAAGTTCCAACTTGTGAAACCACAATAAAGGTTTCGTTCTTACTTTCTTTTCCTTGATCATAATTAAGGTTTAAAAGCTCTCTTAAATTTACAAGAGGTAAAAGACGATTTCTTAACCTTAATACTGGGGAATTATTAATAAGTTCAATTTGATGTTCAGACTTATTTGTAACCCTTACAAGTTCAACCACAGATATTTGAGAAATAGCAAATCTTTCATTTCCAGCAGCAACAATTAAAGCAGAAACAATCGCCAAGGTTAAAGGAATCTTTATTATAAAAGAACTTCCCTTACCTTGAATAC
>JAKJEU010000104.1 GCA_022705265.1 Pseudomonadota bacterium
AGAAATTTCCATATATTCTTTTGGTCTTGTTTTGTTTTTTTCAAAATCAACAACAATGCCAAAGTTTTCAAGATTGCTTAATACGGCGTGTCTCATGTCTGGGTCGTTTTCACCGATTCCAGCAGTAAAGATAATAGCATCAAGTTTAGGTTGTTCAATCATGTATGAACCGATGAATTTTCTGATGGAATGAGCGAGCATATTGAAAGCAAGAGTTGATAATTTATCGCCTTGTTCCATTTTTGATTCAACATCTCTCATATCAGAAGAACCGCAGATACCAGTCAAGCCACTTTCTTTTGTAAGGATTTTATCAACTTCTTCGATGGAAAGGTTGAAATTCTTGCTCATAAAAGTAGCAATAGCAGGGTCAATCGAACCACATCTTGTTCCCATCATAACGCCGTCAAGAGGAGTTAAACCCATAGAAGTGTCGTAACATTTACCATTTTTTATAGATGTAATGCTTGAACCGTTTCCAAGGTGGACAGTTATAAGATTGCAATCTTGTAATTTTTTGCCAAGTAGTTCAGAAGCTTTTTTCGCAACATATTCATGGGAAGTACCATGGAAGCCATATTTTCTTATGTTATTTTGTTCATAATATTTATAAGGAATAGGATACATAAAGCATTCTTCTGGCATTGTTTGATGGAAAGCAGTATCAAAAACAGCAACATTAGGAATACCTTTGAATAATTCTCTTGCAATTTCAATACCTTGGATAGCAGGAGGGTTGTGAAGAGGTGCAAGAGGAATAGCTTTGATTAATTCTTCAATAACTTTGTCATCAATTAATACAGGCTTTGTAAAAGTACCACCGTGAACGGTTCTGTGTCCGATGCCTTTGATTTCGTCCAAACTTTTGATAACACCGATTTCAGCATCAGTTAAGTTTTTAATGACTTTTTCCATACCTTCTTTATGGCTTGGGAAAGGTTGGTTAAAAACTTTTTTAATTTCGTTGTCTTTTCCTGGGAATCTTTTGTGTGTCATAACACCTTCGCTAAGACCAATTCTTTCGACAAGTCCAGAACACATAACTTCTTTTGTTTCCATATTAAATAATTGATATTTAATAGAAGAAGAGCCACAGTTTATAACAAGTGTTTTCATTTTATTTTATTAATCTCCTAAATTTATTATACTAATCCTTTGTTTATCTGAGCTTGCATAGCGGTAATTGATACCAAATTAATGATATCAGGTACGGTACAACCACGAGATAAGTCGTTAACAGGCTTTTTAAGCCCTTGTAATATAGGTCCAAGAGCGAGCGATTCCTCAGCAGCCCTTTGAACAGCTTTGTAACAATTATTACCGCAATTAAGGTCAGGGAATATAAATATATTTGCTTTTCCAGCTACCTTGCTGTTTGGTAATTTGTGTTTTGCAACTTCTTCATCAATTGCGGCATCAAATTGCAAAGGTCCATCAATTTCGACATCAATGCCAAGCGATTTTGCTAATTCTTTTGCTTTGTTCATTGCTTCTTTTGTAATTTCAACGGTTTTATCTTTGCTTGAATCTCCGGTTGAAAAAGACATAAAAGAAATTTTAGGCTCTAATCCAACAGCCTTAGCAGTCTCGATGGAAGAAATTGCAATTTCAGCCAATTGGTCAGTTGTTGGTTCTGGTGTAACACCACAATCAGCAAATACAAAATATTTATGTTTGAAAACCATAACAAAAGAGCCAGATACAACCGAAACACCTTTTTTAGTTTTAACAAATTGTAAAGCAGGGCGGATAGTGTGAGCAGTGGTATGTTCAGCACCAGAAACCATTCCATCAGCATCGTCTTTATAAATCATCATAGTTCCAAAATAACCGCAATCTTTCATAAGGTCGCGAGCTTGTTCAGGGGTTAATCCTTTTTCTTTTCTTAATTCGTATAAAGTGTTGGCATAATCGTTAAATTTTTCGTTTGTTTCAATTGGTTCAATTGTAACACCATCAAGAGTTATATTTAATTTTGATGCTGTTTTTTTAATTTCTTGTTCATCGCCAAGCAATATTGGATGACAAATTCCTCTTTTTGCAAGGACTTCTGATGCTCTTATAACTCTTTCACAAGTTCCTTCTGGTAAAACGATTCTTTGTTTATGTTTTTTTGCTCTGTCAATCATTTGAGCTTCAAACATTTTTACCGAGATTTTAGAAGTTTCAAAATTCAAAATAGCATCAAGCATTTCTTTTGTTACTTCGCCACTTTCAGAAGTGTAAATAACATCTCCTCTTTTGCTTTCGATGATTGGAGCGATTAGTTTACTTTGTTCTTTTGGAGCAATAATAATAGCACCAGAGCTAAAATTACTTGTAAGATCGGCATTAATTTTGACCGCAAAATAACCATCGTTGCCAGAGTCGGTTAAACCGATTCCAATTGCGATATCAGATTCTAATAAAGTTTTATTGTGATTTGAAATTGCTTCTTCAATTATTAAGTGATAGTTACCGCTTGCAAAAGTTTCTTTTAATTTCTGTTCCGAGCTCGTAAAAGGCATAAAAATATCAGCATTTCTGCCGATTTTTTTAAGTTCATTTTTTATATTTTCAGCAACTTTGGATATGTCGTGATTATATCCAATAAGATAAACAGACTTTTTCATCTTTATTAAAATCCTTAAAAATAATGTTAAATATTGATTTATATAATTTATAACAATAAGAAAAATATATCAATCTATATAAAAGAAATATTTTTGTAACATAATTGTATAATAAATATTCTTATCAATTTATCGTTTATGATGTATATTATAAATATATGCTTATATATAAGGGAGGAATTTATGTTAAAAGCTTTGTTAAAGTCGGCCGTTTGTTGTGGGCTTTTAATGTCTTTTGGTCAAGCTAATGCTCAGGTTAATGTTGGAGAGGGAGAAGGGCTTGGAAACCTTCCTGCATCTCCTTGGCAATCGGGTGGAATTTCCGCTGTTGCTGATACTGTTGCTGGCCCTAAGTCTGATGATACTTTGGTTGGAAATAAGGTGCCTTTACCAAAATTTGTGGGCGAAAACACAACCTGGACCAAGGCTCAGGGTCAAAAAGCAATAGCTCCAGAAGTAAATATTGCAAATATGCTTATTATGACGGATCATTTAAGAAAACTTGGATATCAAATACCTCCTGGTTTTGACGATTTTATAAGAAATTCCCCAGAAAAATTAAGAGCCGAAATTATGGGTTCTCTTGAAAGTCTTAAAAATTCAGGTAATGATAAAATAGTTGATAAAAGTTTCAGAACAGTATTAAAAGTTATAGAAGATCAAACCGGGTTTGATGTTACCAATATTTTGGAAACAACTTTTGACTTGCTTGAATCTGGTCCAAGATAAATTTATTTTTATAAGGTGTTATTTATGTATAAATATGTGGTTTTATGTTTGGGATTATCTTTTTTGCCAATTAAATCCTATGCATTTCAAGAGAAAATAGTCATTGCTCAAAATGTTGAAAGAAGCTTTTTTAAAAAACTTGTTTCAAAGGGTGAAAAACCAAAAGAACAAATTCAAAATGTCGATTTAAAAGAACAAGAAAAAATTGATAAGCAAGAAAATACTTATAATGCTATATCAAAAATTGGTGGTTCTCCAAGCTTGCTTAAAGGTGCGGGGCAAAATGTAAACCAATATGATTTGAAAAAAAATGGTAAAAAATCGGAACGAAGGCTTGATAATTCAAAGGAAAAATTGCAAGAAAGATTGCAAAAAAGTAAGGAAGATTTTGAAAAAAGAGAAGGTCTTAGTATCGAAGAAGCGAATAAATTTTATTCTGATAACTTAAATCAAGAAAAAAATAAACCGCTTAAACTTGTAAAAGACCCTCTAGATAAACAAGATTAATAAAATTTCAAAGTTTTAATATCAGAAAGATTATCGGGATTTATTATAAAAATTTTTTCTTGGTCTTTGTCGTTTTTAACATTTACGCAAAGATGTTTTCCACAAGAAAAACTTGATTTTATAAAAGTCCCGTTTTCTAATTCAAAAGATTTTTCAATTGTTTTTGCGTTTATTTCAACGGTTTCAATTTTTTTGTTTTGAAATTTAATCGCCCCATAAATTATTAAAGAGCCACATACAAAAATTAATCCAGAAAGGACAAAAACAATTATTTTAACGACACCAAGTTTAAAATCTTGCCTTTTGTTATCAATTTCTTCCATATTATCACCTTAGTAAATAAAATTTATTGTTGTTTTTTAAGATTTAAAGTATTTTTGTAACCATGGCAATTGAAATTATAAGTATAGAAAATATAACCGATGTTAAGACAAGGCTTGATAAGTATCTTGCGAATAATTGTGAATTATCAAGAAGTCGTATAGAGGCTTTGATTGATGAAGGTTGTGTAAAAGTTGATGGAGTCGTTGTTAATGACGCCTCTTATAAGGTTAAACTTAATCAAAAATTTGAAATAACTGTTCCAGAACCTGTGGAAGACGAACTTAGTCCTGAAAATATCGATATTGATATAATTTATCAAGATGAGTATTTGCTTGTGATAAATAAACGAGCGGGAATGGTGGTTCATCCTGCTGCTGGAAATTGGCAAGGAACTCTTGTTAATGCTTTACTTTATCATGTTGGGGATAGTCTTTCTGGTATTGGTGGAGTTAAAAGACCAGGGATAGTTCACAGGCTTGATAAAGATGATAAAACACATCAAAAATTATCGGAACAATTTGCAAATCGCGAAGTTAAAAAGGAATATTTGGCAATTGTTAATGGAGTTATAAAACCACCTTCGGGTTTGCTTGAAACGAATATTGGAAGGTCGCCACGAAATCGCCAAAAACAGGCTGTTTTAAAACATGGTGGCAAAAATGCGATTACCGAATATAATCTTATTAAAACTTTTAATGAAGGTGAATATTCCTTAATAAGTGTTAAAATTCACACGGGAAGGACTCATCAAATAAGGGTTCATATGGCTCATTTGGGTCATTCGATTTTGGGTGATGAATTGTATGGTAAAAAAAATAATAAATATATACAAAGACAGGCTTTGCACGCTTATAAAGTAAGCTTTTTACACCCAATTTCAGGTGAGAAATGTTCTTTCGAAGCAAAGATTCCAGAAGATATGCAACAATTGTTGTTGTAATTATTTAAAATTAGTTTTATAATTATTCTAAAATACATATTTAATCGGTGGTGTATCATGAATGTAATTGAAATTGATAATTTTTCATCTCTTAAAAAAGGAGATAGGGCTGTTATTTTGTCTGTTTGTTGTTGTGGAAACGGATACAGAAAAAAACTTTTCATAATGGGGGTAATGCCTGGGGT
>JAKJEU010000105.1 GCA_022705265.1 Pseudomonadota bacterium
ATGATGTGTCTATCCTTTTTATTAATTGAGACCTTAAACCAAAACCCGCACTTTCAATTGTGCCACTTGGTTTTCCTGAAATGTCTCCTGTATCTTTGAACAAAGCTCTACCAAAATCGTAAAAAACAAAAGTTTCGGCACTTGTAATATATTCATAATTTATATGTTGTTTTAAATCGTATTTAAGTTCACTCATTAAACTTAAACCTCTATATCCTGTAAGCAAGCCTTCTTTATAGCCCCTGACCGAACCCACGCCACCAATTTGAATTTGGTCAGAAGATGGCAATAAATCATCATCAGCATATTGGGCTTTTAATTTTAAATTACCTGAAAAACCTTTTATAAGATATTGTTCAACTTCACCTTCATAATTGTAATGAGTAAAATGCCCCTCGCCTGCATCTATTTTCAAAGCTTTTGTCATACCAATTTTTGAAAAGAAATACCCTCCGTCATAAAGGAATAAATTATCAAAAGAAAATGTCAAAGTATCGGTTTTAACCCTTTGAGTTTCATAACTTCCAATATATGTTGAACCGTCCTTTATATTGCCCATCAATTCAGAGCCGAGTATTATATTCTCACTTACATAAACTGGTCTTCTTACTGACAAATGATAATTATAAGAATCACCAGTAATATCAAGCGGGACAAGCTCGCCTTCTATAATCTTTGTATCCGAATAATCAACTCCAATATTCCATGTCGTTTTTAAAAAGGGTTCAGTAATTGAATATGAAGTAAATAAAGAATTCGCACCTTCGGAAGTAACACCACCAATTGAAAAACTATCCCTTAGCATTTTTAAAGGCAAAACCCCTTTTACCGAAGAAAAAGCACCCGCTCTGTAAATTCCTGTTTGATCTTGCCCTGCATTATCGGTGAAAGCATCAAAAGAAAATCTTTTTGGTTCCTCAATCACCGTTTCAACCAAAGTCTTACCCAAGCTTTTTCCTGGTTGAAGTGCAACTCTTGCCTTTGCATCGTTTGAAGCATTAAAATCCAAAACTTTTTGCTCAATTTCTTTAATATTTACAAGAGCGTCTTGTTTTATATTAAAAGATTTTTCAAAATACTCTTTGTCGGTATAAGAATTCTTTGAAATTAAAACATCTTCGACAACACCTTCAATCAAACTTATATCTAAAATATGGTCGGTTAAATCTTGTTCCTTGATAAAAGCTTTGCTGGCAACCAAGCCTTTTTTCCTATAATCTTCGTTTATTTGGTTCAGAATATCTTTTACATCTTTTAATGTAAGATTTTTTCTTCGTACCTGTCTTTTATATTTTGAAAATATGTTTTTGAAAAAACTTTTGATGGGTCAAAATTGATAAAATAAACATACATAATCACAACATTATCTTTGTCGCTTACATCTTTGCTTTCATCATCAAGAGGCAAAGGCTTTTCTTGTTCCTTTTTTTCTTGATATTCCTTTGATATTTCCTTTATTTTTTCATCTCTTTTTTGGTTTCTTAAATCCTCTAATCTTTGATTTTCAAGAGCAGGTATAGATATAGGTCTTGGTAAAGCTTGCGCCTTAACATCAAAAGAATAAAATATTGATACGGAAATTAAAAAATATAACAAAAAAGAAAGACAATACTTCCTTTTATAAGAAAACATATAAAAACTTTCATTACATTTATTGAAAACTGGCAATATTTTAAATCTTTTCTAATAATAATACAAGATAAAAATAATTTTTTTGCATCATAAAGTTGATATATTTGACGAGGTAAAAAAAAGAATTTATTATCATAGCTCTGGTAAAAATAAATTTAATTTAAGGAGTAATAAATAAATGAGTAAAGTTAAAATTGGTATTGTAGGATATGGTAATTTAGGAAAAGGTGTAGAAGCAGCAATCAAACAAAACAACGATATGGAATTAGTCGGAATTTTTACCAGAAGACCACCTGACACTATAAAGCACAAGACTCCTGGTGCTAAGGCTTTGATGATAAATGATGCTGTTAATTACAAAAACGAAATTGATGTTATGATTTTATGTGGTGGTTCGGCAACCGATTTGCCTGAACAAACTCCACAGTTTGCGGAAATGTTCAATACAGTAGACAGTTATGACAATCACTCAAAAATCCCTGAATTTTTTGATTCAGTCGATAAAGTAGCAAGTAAAAGCGGTAAAGTAAGTATAATTTCAATCGGTTGGGACCCAGGTTTATTTTCCATCAACCGTATGATTGCAGGGGCAGTTTTACCAGAAGGTGTGGATTATACTTTTTGGGGCAAAGGTGTAAGCCAAGGACATTCCGACGCAATCAGAAGAATTGAAGGTGTTCAAAATGCTATTCAATATACTGTTCCGATTGAAGAAGCTTTGGAAAAGGTAAGAAACGGAAGCAACCCAACGCTAAGCACTCGTGAAAAACATTTAAGAGTATGTTTTGTCGTTGCAAAAGAAGGTGCAAATAAAGATGCAATAACAAAGGCAATCACAACAATGCCAGGATATTTTGCTGATTATGACACCGAAGTAAATTTCATCAGCGAAGAAGAATTAAAAGCAAATCATTCAAAAATGCCTCATGGTGGATTTGTGATAAGAAGCGGAAAAACAGGGCAAGCTAGCAAGCAATTAATCGAATTTTCATTAAAACTTGACAGCAACCCAGAATTCACCGCAAGCGTTTTAATCGCATATGCCAGAGCTTGTGTAAGATTAAGCAAAGAAGGTGCAAGCGGTGCAAAGACTGTATTTGATATTCCATTATCATATCTTTCACCAAAAAGTGGTGCTGATTTAAGAAAAAAATTATTATAATTTTTAAATTACACACATAAACAAAAGCCCCCTTATTTAAACAATATCGGGGCTTTTTTGATGTTTACTTTTTTTTAATTATCTAATCCTTCGTTTTCTAAAAACCATATATTGTTATTTTTAATCCAATGAAAATTATATGATTTTTTCAGTTCAAAATTTATACTTTCAACCCCAACAGGAGTATTAAATTTTTTTGGTTCTAACTTAAATCCATCTGAAATATCATAATCCCAACATTTTGCCTTTTTATCTTTTGGTTTTATTCTACTCCTATCATCTGTCATAACCAAAGAAACACCTTTATCAAATCCACATTGAGCGCAATATTGCTCTAAAAGATATAAATCAAAATAAACATCTTTCATAAAGATATTTGTTGCTCCTCTTTTTTCACCAGAAGATGCAAGAGTTTTATAACATTTCATTTCGACAGCAATTTTAATTTCTTGCTCACCTTTTAATCCTATTAAAGTTAAATCAATCTCCCTGTTTTTATCATCAACTTTAACGGTTGTTTCAAGTTCTATTCTTGCACTTTCATCTTTTTCAAAACATATTATTGGCAATAACTGATATAAAATATTTGCATATTGAAGTTGCATTGAAGCCTCTTTATTAATTTCAATTAATTTTGAACCAACCTTTTTAATAAAAATATTCCACGCAAATGTTATTGCATTTCTTAACCTTTTTTCAAAATTATCTTCAAATATATTGTTTTCATAATCATTTATAATATTATTTCTTATCAATAAATAACTCCTTACCATCTTTATAATTTCTTAATCCTATTTTTAAGCATTTTTTAGGGCAGACCTCAATGCATTTGTAACAATTTACGCAATTTGGATTATACATTGTGTTGATATCGTCGACGGTGATTTTCATTAAGCATTCTTTTGTGCAAAGACGGCACGAAATACATTCGTTTTTGTCTCGTTTAATTGTGAAAATTCGAAACAAAGAAATTAAGCCTTGCCTTGCTCCAAAAATACATAAATAACGACAAAAAAATCGCTTGGTAAAAAGTGATAAAAATCCAACAAAAATCATGAAATATAAAATACCATTTATTGCCACTTCTTTTTTTGCGATATAATATGAAAAGCTTTTCAAAATATCAGATGGCAATAAAAATAAACCTCCGATAATCAAAGATAATATAAAGACAACATATCTTAAAACTTGTAAATATTTGTGCCATTTATCATTGATTTCAAAGGGCTTTTTTCTTATAAATTTTCCAATGTAGCGACATACATCTTGATAAAATCCATAAGGGCATAACCAACCACAAAAAAGTGGCCCAATAACAATCGCACTTATCAATATAAATATGCTTAAAATTTTCCAAGAAACAAGCCCAAAAAACAATGCAATAACAAACAAAAATCTTGATAAAAATCTTACCAAAGTTATTTTATTTTTTAATATTTTTTTCATAATTATTTTTTACCTCCTATACCAATGGAAAAGGACCAGAAGACACGAAACCTTCGTCTTTTTGCAAGGGGAAATTGTTGGTTAAATTTTCAATGTCTTCCCGACCCATTTCAAAATTCAAAACTTCCAAAGTTTCTTTTAAATGAATAGGATTAGAAGTTTTAAATATAGTATGAACATTATCCTTTGAAATAACCCACTTTACAGCAATCTGGGCATTGGTTTTTTGATATTTATCCGCAATTTCATCAAGCAATTTATAAACACCTCGTTTTGCCAAGAATTCAATTCCTAAACTTGGAACTGCAAGCTGGATTGGACGATATGCAATGAACTTTATATTATTCTCAATGCAATAATCCAAAACGCCTTTTTTTACACATTCCCTTACAATCAAGTTATAATGAGATTGAGTTGCAAAAATCGGTTTATTCAAATGGTTTTGATATTCCATCAAAGTTTGCACCGAAGCATTTGAAATCCCAACATTTTTAATCATTCCTTCGTCCAATAAACGATTAAAAGCCTTTGCAGTATAAGATATAGGGATATTAGGATTAGGACGGTGAACATAATATAAATCAAGTCTGCTTACTCCCAATCTTTTTAACGAAGCCTCGCAATTTTTTAAAATATCATCATAATTTAATTTTACATCTCGAACTTTTGAAGCAATAAATAAATCCTCACGATTATAATCTTTTATCGCTTGTCCCACCAATTCTTCGCATTTGCCATTTGCATAAAGTTCCGCGGTGTCAATATGTTTTATCCCCGCATTAATTGCATTTTTAATTGATAAAATGTCTTTTTCATCCTCATTATTAGGGTCGGCTTCAACCCTTCCACCAAATTGCCAAGTTCCAAAACCAATTTTATCGAACATCTGTTTTTTCCTTTATTTTGACAAGACTATATTAATAAAACTATCACTAAAAAATGTTAATGTAAATATTGCAAAAATTATTAGAATAATTTACAATATGAAAACAAAAAAACATTAGAAAAGAAAAATACATTGAAGCAAATAATAAAACTGATAATGCG
>JAKJEU010000106.1 GCA_022705265.1 Pseudomonadota bacterium
CCCCGATAATTAATATCAAAGGAAGCAAAATAAGAATCATTTTTTTCTTACCACCCTTTTCGGATTGTTTATTTTCTTCTGGTGCTTCATCTTTTTCTTGTACTTCGTTCGCCATTTTATTAATCTCTTCTTAATAATATATATTATTTAATAAAAACATATTAAACCATTAATGGAAAAACTTAAAATGAAATCTTTAATTTTAGCATCAGCTTCACCAAGAAGGCTTAACCTCCTTCAACAAATCGGTATCACACCTAACAAAATTATCCCTGCGGATATTGATGAAACACCTTTGAAAAAAGAAACTCCTATAATTTATGCTAACCGCATCGCAAAAAGCAAGGCTTTAAAAATCTATGAAGAAAGAAAAAGCGAACAAAATTATATTTTAAGTGCGGATACTGTCGTTGCTATGGGTAAACGAATTTTACCAAAAGCAACCAATATTGACGAGGCCGTATATTGTATCAAGCTTTTATCAGGAAGAAGCCATAAAGTTTTAACCTCTGTTTGCCTTATTAATGAAGAAGGTAAAATTTCACAAAAAATCGTAACTTCAAAGGTTAAATTCAAAAATTTATCCCTTGAAGAAATCGATATGTATTTAAAATCAAAAGAATGGGAAGGTAAGGCTGGCGGTTATGCTATTCAAGGGCTTGCATCTTTATTTGTAAAAGATATTTCTGGTTCTTATTCTGCAATCGTTGGACTTCCTTTGTTTGAAACTGGCGCTTTGTTAAAAGGAAACGGATTTTGGAATTAATTGTAAATTTTAAAGAAGAGATTTTTGAATATGTCGTATTAAATGACAACAAAGAATTAGTGAAATATTCAACCATTAATCCAATTCTTGACCAAGACGATATCGTTTGTGGAAGAGTTATTCAAAAATCTCCTTTAAAAGAAACTTTTTTCATCGAATATCAAAAAGGTAAAACAGGGCTTTTAATCAAAGCAAGCGGATTTAAAATCGGCGATAAAGTTATTTGTAAACTTATAAGGAATGAAATACCTCCTTTTAAGTCTGCTAAGCTTATGCCTTATAAAATTGACGAAGATTTAGAGGTTTATGAAATCAAAAAATCAAACTCAAAATTGCTTGAAATAATTAATGAATATAACATTGATGAAATAACTTGCAATCCTTCGGTTTTTGCATCAATTTTTAAAGGCAAAGCAAAGCTTAATTCCAAGCCTTTTGATGAGGTTTTAATCGAAGAAATAAGCGAACTTAAAAATCCAATTATAAATTTAAAAAACGGTGCAAGAATTATCATTGAACAAACTGCTGCTTTTTGTGCAATTGATGTCGACAGCGCAAGTTCAAATGACAACACCGATGAAATAAATTTAATTGCGGTAAAAGAAATCGTAAGGCAGTTGATTTTAAGAGAAATAAAAGGAATAATTTTAATCGATTTTATTGGACATTCTTTTAACAAAAACTTGACCGAAGTGATTAATTATTTGAAATCACAAAAAGATGTTTTAAAATTCATTTCTGTAACTAAATTGAACCTAATTGAAATTATGAGAAAATATTAAAATGAGTGATAATAAAAAATGCCCAATGTGTGGCAAAAAAATTGATGAAAAATTTAAACCTTTTTGTTCAAAAAGATGTGCCGACCTCGATCTTTATAAATGGTTAAATGGAAATTATGCCATTGCCACCGACGAATTCATAAGCAATGACAACGATTTGAATGAAGAAAATCAATAAAACCCAAGTTTTTACTGATAACAAAACAATCAATCTTATGCTTGATGAGGTTGATTACAAAGATGGTTTAAAAATTGCTGACATTTCTTGTGGTGACGGTGCTTTTATAAAAGAAATCATAAAAAGAACCAAAACTAATTTCGATAAAATATATGGCTTTGATATTGATGATAAGGTTTTAAATAAAAAACTTAATGCCAATATTTATAAAACCAAAGACTCTTTGACTGATAACAAAATCATAAATGGAAAATTTGATATTATCATTGGCAACCCGCCTTATCTTGGTTACAACGAATGCCACAAACAAAAATTTCCTTTTTTTAAAAAAATAAAATCAAAGGAAATAAGACTTAACAATATTTTTGGAATAAATTTTCACAGCACTCCACTAAACCCTAAAAAATACTCTCCAAAACCCAACTTGTTTTCCTTTTTTATTGCTCTTGGGCTTAAAGCGTTAAAGGATAAGGGGATTCTTGCTCTTTTAATTCCGAAAACCTTGCTTAACTCGACCGACCTTGATACTTTAAGATACTATCTTGCAAAAGAAGTTAGCATTTTGAAAATAATTACTTTTAAACAAGAAATTTTCAAAGAAAAAACTTCGAGCATGGTAATTGTTATAAAAAAAGAAAAGCCAGAAAATAATCATAAAGTTTTAATTGAAGACTGTCTTTATGACCAAGAAATGCTTTTAAACGAACACGAAAATTGGAATATATTTTTAAATAACAATTACGAAATAATCAAAAAATATCGTAATAAAACCAAAGATTTATCCGAATACTATACTCACAAAACAACCCAAGAATTTTTATTTGACAAAGGAATGGTGTTTGGAAAAAACATTATAATTCCCCAAGGCTCGCAAGGTTTAAAAGTATTTGAAAAAAAATATCGCATAATTTGGAGATATATGAATTACGACGGCTTTTATTTTGAACAATCCAACGAAGTAATTGGAAGTAATTATTGTATAATTTCAAGCGATAATTATGATGAACTTTTGTATCTTTTTCATGTATTAAATTCATCTTTAACAAACAAAATAATCGATGTTTTATTTAAAATAGAAGGAGAAAAAGACATTTTACTTGGGATAAAAGCAATTAAAAAACATATAAGAGTACCTTTGCTTTTAAACGACAAACAAACAATCATAAAAATGATAAAAAACAATGAGAAAAAAGAAGAAATAGATAAGCTTATCTCAAACATTTTACTTTAATTTTTTTAGTTTTGTGATAAAGTCTATTATTATCGTTTTAATAACTTTTTAAAAGGATTTTCAATGCCAACAATTGATGAACTTACCTTTTCAGACCTTTATATCACACCTTCTGGTCATATTTTAACCCACGATTTAAAATCTTCACATGGACTTATGGCTCTTGATAATATTACCGATTTTAGGGAATTTCATCAAGCTCTCCATGCTTCTTGGAAGGGAAAATCAAGTTATTCCATGGTTTATAACACATATTCTTACCGTGTTGAGCGCGTTTTAACTATGAGAGGAATTCAATATACCGCAAGAAGAATGCCTATATCGATTCCTGATATTTATAAACTTGGTTATATTGATAACCTTATTTCGCATCTTACAAGCATGGGCAAAGCAACAGGACTTTTACTTTGGGCTGGTGCGACATCCTCTGGTAAAACGACTGCTGCTTCTTGTGTGTTAAAAAGCTTTTTGGATAATGAAGGCGGTGTGGCTTATACAATTGAAGATCCTCCTGAACTTCCTTTGGACGGAATTTGGCAAGCAAAAAATGGAACTTTGGCTTTATGCTCTCAAACTGAACCTGCTATGGACGATTGGGCAGAAAGTTTGAAATCAGCACTTCGTTCCCACCCTAAATATATTCTTGTGGGGGAAATCCGTTCTCCTGAGGCGGCGAGTGAATTGTTGCGTGCGTCCATTTCTGGACACTTGGTTTTATCTACTATTCACGCTAACAATGTTGCCGATGCTTTGCAATCTTTGATTAAATATGCTTCTGCTGCTGATTTGAGTGAAGAATTGGCCGCAACCATGCTTGGTCGTTCTTTGCTTGGCGTCGTGTTCCAAAAGCTTGTAAGAGGTCAAGGAAAAATAAGACCAGAAGTTAGTTTTGCTTTTGCTAATCCAAACAAAGATGACGGCGACCAACTTCGTTCTTGCGTTTGCGACCAACAATTTGCTCTTGGTACTATTATCGAAGCTCAAATGGCTAAATTATTACAAGGCAAAAAACTTTTTACTTAAAGTTTTATAATAGGGAGAAAATAAAAAATGAATAATCCAGAAATTAAAAAAGAAAAATGGGTATGTGTAATTTGCGGATATGTTTACGATGATAATGTCGAGGCCGTTCCTTTTTCAAAATTACCAGAAGATTGGGTTTGCCCTTTGTGTTCTGTGGGTAAGGATCAATTCGAAAAATTGCCTGAATAATTTCAAGGAATTAAAATAATTTTTATAAATGGTATATAGCAAAAAACTATATGCCATTTTTATTTGATTTAATAAAACAATCTTATATAATTAGAAAATAATTTATAATACAAAACTATATAATATGGTAAAAATGAAAAAAATTATATTTATGATAATCGCAATATTGCTTAATCCTTGCATTTCTCATTCTGCTTCACGAAAGGTAAAAGAATCCGATTTACAAAAAGAAGCAATGAGAGAATTAAAAAAATTTCCTTGTTATGCTTTTAATTCTCAAAATTTACAAGTAAAACCAAATTATGGAATTGAAAAAATTGACCGTTCAAAATCTTTGAATGGCATTAATTCTAATCAAGGGGCAAATGTCATCGCAAACGACCATGTTGCGGTTGGCGATATGACTTTGGCTGGATATATAAGTGTTAAAATGTCAACGACTGCAAATGCTCCTATACGATTAATTGGCCAACAATTAAAAGCAAGTAACGGGCAAGAATTTGGAAAATATTGTATTTATCTTGATAAGTTTGTTTATAATGTTGGCATAGAAGAAGCAACAATTGTTATTCCAAAAGATTATTTATATAACTCTTGCGAATATAATATCATATTAAAACACGAACAAGAACATCTTAAAATATACCGTCAAGCAATCTCAAAATACAGCATGAAAGCCTATACCGATTTATTAAACTATCTTAAAAATTATAAAGGGGCAATGGTATTTTATAATAAAGAACAAGCTATGAATACTGCGCAAAAACTTAATGACACTTTAAGCAAGCTTGTAATCACCAATCACAATGCTTTGCAAAGTGAGGCAAAATATGAAAATTGGATGTTTGATGACCGTGAATATCGCTTGCCTTCTTTTAAAACAAGGTGTAGTAATTAATAAAAAATTTTATATTATTTTTAAGGAAAATCAAATGAACGAAATTTTAAAAAAAGCAACCCTAAGCGACACCGAAGACATTTTATCTTTAAGGCGCGATTTTTGCACCGAAGACAAACATGATTTTGATGAAGTCGGAACAAGAAAAATTATAACCGAAATTATCTCTAACCCTGCTATTGGTGAAATCCATATTGCAGAGGTCG
>JAKJEU010000107.1 GCA_022705265.1 Pseudomonadota bacterium
GGGTGCGGATTTGTTGATATTATTGTCTGATATCGATGGGCTTTATACTTCTGATCCAAGAGTTGATGAAAAGGCTGAATTCATTGAAATGGTGGATAAGGTCGATGATAAAATCACTTCCTTTGCAAAAGATAGCTCTTCTTCCGTTGGTACTGGCGGAATGATAACCAAGCTTTTGGCGGCAAAAATTTGTCTTGATGCTGGTTGTAAGATGATTATCGCTTTGGGTAAAGGAATGAACCCAATCAAAAGAATTTTAGAAGATAATAGATGTACAATATTCGTTTCGGATAAGAATCCAATTAAGGCTTTTAAGTCTTGGTTGTCTGGCAGTATTAAACCTCTTGGAACTTTGGTTATTGATGATAATGCACTTAAAGCTTTACACAAAGGTAAAAGTCTTTTGGCTGTTGGAGTTAAAAAGATAACAGGCAAGTTTGTGCAAGGGGATTTGGTCGAAGTCAAAGATTTAAAAGGAGTTGTGGTAGCCAAGGGATTGGTATATTATAGCCACATAGAAGCCAAAAGGATAATTGGTAAACCAAGTAACGAAATCGAAAGCATTTTGGGTTACAAAGGCGAAGATGAACTTATTCACAGAGACCACATGGTAGTAATGTAGGAAATAGGAGTTGATTATGCGTAAAAAAATATCTGTATTAGAAATGGCATTAAAAGCAAAAGAAGCATCAAAAGCTTTGATGATTGCGTCAACCGAAACCAAAAACCAAGCTTTGTTATTTATGGCGGAACATTTAAGGTTAAACAAAGATAATCTTTTAAAAGCAAATAAGATGGATTTGGATTCTCTTAAACCTGATGCAACGGATGCTTTCAAAGACCGACTTGCATTAAACGATAAAACTATCGAAGGCATGGCATCTTCTTTGGAAATGATGGCGACTTTGAATGATCCTGTGGATAATGTGTTGTCGACTAAAACCTTGCCTAATGGACTTGTTCTTGAAAAGGTTTCTGTGCCTATTGGTGTTATTGCGGTGATTTATGAAAGCCGTCCTAATGTTACCTCTGATGCTGGGGCTTTGTGTATGAAGTCTGGAAATGCTGTGATTTTAAGAGGTGGAAGCGAAAGTTTCAATTCATGTCAGGAAATTATGGTAAGCATAAGATATGGCTTGGAAAAAGCAGGTCTTCCAATTGACGCTATCCAAATGGTGGAAAGCAAAGATAGAGCGGAATTACAAGAATTAATTTCTTTGGAAAAGAATATTGATTTGATAATCCCAAGAGGTGGAAGAGGTCTTCTTTCTTTTATTAAAGAAAACAGCCATATACCTTTATTGTTGCATCTTGATGGTATTTGTCATACCTATATTCACAAAGACGCTGATTTGAAAAAATCGTTGGATATCGTCTTAAATGCGAAATTAAGACGCACAGGCGTATGTAATGCTACCGAAACTATATTGGTGGATTATGATGTGATGGAAAGTCATTTAAAACCGATTATAAACATGTTAATCGAAAATGGTTGCGAAGTAAGAGGCGACAGGCTTACTTGCGAGCTTGATGACAGAGTTATTAAGGCAACTATGGAGGATTGGGCAACCGAATATCTTGATGCGATTGTTTCAATTAAAGTAGTAAAAGACATTGAAAAAGCAATTAATCATATCGATATGTATAGCTCAAATCACACCGAAGCAATCATTACAGAAAATAGCAAGGCAGCAGAAAAGTTTTTAAAAGAAATCGGAAGTGCAGTAGTGATGCATAATGCTTCTACTCAATTTTGTGATGGGGGACAATTTGGAATGGGTGCTGAGATTGGTATTTCAACTGGAAAGCTCCATGCCAGAGGTCCCGTGGGTTTAGAACAACTTACAACTTTTAAATATAAAGTAAGAGGAAATGGCCAGATAAGACCGAAATAATGGTCTTATCTTTCAGCTAATACAAAACCACAAGCTTTTTCAAGGTTTTTCTTGACACTTAAAGTATTAATTGGCTTTAATACTATCCCTGTTATTCCAAGTTCGATTGCTTTTAATACAAATTCTTTTGAATTGGAATTGGTAAGAATAATTAAGGGAGTTTTGTTTGTTGCAGGGTTTTTTTCAATTTCTTCCATATAATTAAACCCTTCGTATTCGTCGTGGTCAATTATAATAGAGTTAAAGCATAAATCGTACCCTTTAAACGAAATTTCCCTTAAATCCTCGATTTCAGATATGTTTGTGCCTCTAATTCCTGCGTTCACAACCACGCTTCGGATTAAGGAACGGTTAAATTTGTCTTTGCACACGACAAGGCATTTGATGGAATCAAAAAGTTCTTTACTCATAATAAAATTATATATCTTTGTTAAAGTTGATTAATTATTTACGAGACTTCTTAATATTTTTACATCATTTACATAATCTTGAAAAGTGTTTTTTGGAGTTTCAAGAGTTAAATAAACATCTTTTTTAACCATTTCAAGCATTCTTTTGAAATCATATTCACCTTTTCCGATGCCAAGATGAATGTCTTTTATGCTGTCAAGATAGTTGTCGCTGATATGACATATGCGATAATTAATTTCGTTTAAAAACCTTTCGATATATTCGTAACCGTTAAATCCTTTGGCATTAGCAGCACAAAAAGCATGAGCAAAATCAACACAACAATCATATCCAGTTGCATCACAAATTTGTTTTAACTCTTCTGGGGTAGAGCCACGGAAAATAAGCTTACCTTCTTTACAAATATGACATTTGTTTTCGACAACGATACGATTATCATGATAAGAGCCCAGTTGGCGGATTGTTTCATCAACATTTCCCTCGTATCCTGGGTGGAATATAAGAGTATCTGAATTAAAATAATCAGCAAATAAAAAACCATCATGGGCTTCATCGCGGTTAAACGCTTCTTTTTCCTTATCCGCCCAATTAACCTTAAATCCAGAATGAACTCCATGAATTACAATAGGGATATGTTTAATTTTTTCCCATTTTTGGTGAGTTTCGTTAAAAGTATGAGGAACCGCAAAAAATTCCAAAAAAGCAAAATAACCTTTGTCATAATTATCAGCGATAATATCAATCCAATTAAGATTTGTTGACCATGCCTTTATTCCGAATTTACGATTCATTGTTATTTTAACTCCTTGATTAAACTTTCTATAACTATATCTTGGTTTTCATTGGTCAAAGAATAGAACATAGGAAGGCTTAAAGCTTTTTCATAATAACTTTCTGCCACTGGACATAATCCTTGTTTGAAACCAATGTTTTGATAATGAGGTTGAAGGTATACAGGAATATAATGAAGATTTACCAATATTCCTTTGTTTCTTAAATTATTAAAAATTCTGTCTCTGTTATTAACTTGTACGGGATATAAATGATATGCCGAAATGCCTTTTTCGTCTTGATAAGGGGTGATTATGTCGTGATTTTTAAAAGCCTCATCATATTTTTTTGCAATTTCTCTTCTTCTTATTAAAAACTCTTCGATTCGCTTCATTTGAGAAACGCCAAGACCAGCTTGAATTTCCGTCATGCGGTAATTGTAACCCAAAGATATTTGTTCATAATACCAAGCAGGCATATCTTTGTTATTCATTAAATCTTTATTTCTGGTTATCCCATGAGAACGGAAAAGAATAAGTTTTTCATAAAGTTCTTTGTTGTTTGTAACGACCATACCACCTTCACCAGTTGTAATAATTTTTACAGGGTGAAAGCTGAACACTGCCATATCTGAATATTCAAGACAGCCAATTTTCTTGCCCATATATTCACCACCAATGGCATGGGCACAATCCTCGATTATAATGCTGTCTTTTGCAATTTGTCGGATTTCTTTCATGTCGCAAGATTGACCCGCAAAATGCACAGGAATTATAACCTTTGGGGTTTTCTTTATTGTTTTAAGCTTATCTTTTAAGGCACTTGGCGACATGTTGTATGTTTTTTCATCAATATCAACAAAGTCGACCTCGGCATTTTGGTAAAGCCCAACATTAGAAGAAGCAACAAAAGTATTAGGAGAGGTAAGCAATAAATCTCCCTCATTAAGTCCAGCCGCCATAACCGCAATATGAAGCCCTTGGGTCGCATTGCATACAGCAACCGCATATTTTGCACCGACATATGAAGCCACGGCTTTTTCAAATTCAACCGTAACATCGCCTTGGGTTAAAAAATCAGACCTTAAAACTTTTATAACCTTGTTAATATCATCTTCGTTAACATCTTGTCTGGCATAAGGTATCATTTTTTTATCCTAATCTTCGTCAATTAAAGCTTGCATTTCATCAGGTGTAAGCCATTTTTCATTCAAATCACTTCTGTATATAAAATCACTTGGAAGAGTTGGCAATTTTTCATATGCAGGGTTATTTTTAATAAAGTCTGATAATATAACATATCGATCATTCATATCACGAACATGGATTGATTCATGTTCCGTAATCATGGATTCGTGTAATTTTTCGCCACCACGAATGCCAATTATTTTTTGTTCGCATTCAGGACCAATAAGTTTAGCAATATCAACAATTTTCATGCTTGGAATTTTTGGAATAAATACTTCGCCACCGACCATTTTTTCGATACTTGATAATACAAAATGAACACCTTGGTTAAGGCTTAACCAAAATCTTGTCATTCTTTCGTCGGTTATGGTGATAACACCACTTGATCTTTGCTTTTTAAACAATGGAACAATACTTCCACGGCTTCCGACTACATTTCCATATCTTACACAAGCAAAAGGAGTACCTTTATCGCCAGTGTAATGGTTTGCTTGAATAAATAATTTTTCAGCAACAAGCTTGGTCGCACCGTATAAATTAGGAGGTCCAGCAGCTTTATCTGTGCTTAAAGCAAGAACTCTTGAAACTTTCATATCAATGGCGGCATCAATTACATTGACGCAACCTATGATATTAGTTTTAACCGCTTCAATTGGGTTATATTCACAAGCAGGAACTTGCTTTAAAGCAGCAGCATGAATAACTACATCGACTTCTCTAAACGCACGATAAAGCCTTTCTTTATCTCTCACATCTCCGATAAAATAACGGATTATGGAAGAGTTGAATTGAGGTGAAGTCCTCATTTCATGTTGTTTTAACTCATCACGGCTAAATATAATAATTTTCTTAGGTTTATATTCTTTTAAAAGAATTTCGACACATTTTTTACCAAAAGAGCCAGTTCCACCAGTTATTAATATATTTTTTCCGTTTAAGTCAAACATGTTTTACTCTTTCATAGAAGTGATATAGAGAATATTAGTTACAGCCTTATTTGAAA
>JAKJEU010000108.1 GCA_022705265.1 Pseudomonadota bacterium
TGTTGGAAGTCATCAGGAGTTCCAAAACGGCTGGTTGGAGCAAACATTCCCAAAGTTTGATATCCCCAAGAACCATCAAAAGGATGTTCGGTAATAGGCAAAAGCTCAACATGAGTAAATCCCATGTCCTTTACATAAGGGACAAGTTCGTCGGCAAATTCGCGATAAGTCAATTGTCTGAACCCATCCTCAGTGCGTCTTTTCCATGAACCTAAATGAACTTCGTAAATTGAAATAGGAGCATCAAAATCATTTGCCTTAACTCTTTGTTGAGTCCATGCCAAATCGTTCCATTGGTATTTATTAATATCATAAACCACAGAAGAGGTAGCAGGTCTTACTTCGGCAAAAAAAGCATAAGGGTCAGCTTTTAATGGGAGAAGTTCGCCACTTGGTCCAGTGATTTCGTATTTATATAAGTCTCCTTCGATTAAGTCAGGAATAAAAATTTCCCAAATACCACTTGCACCACGAGGCCTCATCGAATTTCTTCGACCGTCCCAGTTGTTAAAATCGCCAACAACACTAACTTTTTTGGCATTAGGAGCCCAAACAGCAAAACAAACACCATTAACGCCGTCATGTTTCATTAAATGAGCGCCAAGCTTTTCGTATATTTTAAGATGATTACCTTCACCAAAAAGATACATATCAAGATCGCCAAGTACAGGAGAAAAATGATAAGGGTCATGTGCTTGATATTTGTTATCATTATAAAGGGTTATGCTAAACTTATATTTAAAGAAATCATTCCTTTCAAGTTCAATTTGGAATAATCCGTTTTTATGAATCATTTCCATATTAGCAATATGATTCCCGTCAAAATCAATAATTTCCACGAATTTTGCTTGTGGTTGGAAGGTTCTTATAAAAATTTTTCCATCATCGCCTTTGTGCATTCCAAGTACAGAAAAAGGATCGCCGTATCCTTTGGTTACTATGGCGTTAAGTGTATCTTCGTTAAGTAAGTTTTTCATCTTGTCCCTTTCGTTTTCAAAGATTTTAATATAGCTTATCACAAAAAACAGTTGCAAAACAAACAATTAAATTATAACTTTAAAAATAACATAGATTAAATTTCTATGTTAAATTAAAATAGACTATTTTAAGGAGATGTATAATGGCAAATAGTATTAGCGATGAAGAAATTAAAGTTGCTGCTTATTATTTGTGGGAAAAAGAAGGTAGACCAGAAGGCGTTGAATTTGATCTTTGGGTAAGAGCAAAAAATGAACTTGCTAAGAAAAAAGATTGCAAAAACGGTGAATGTTCAGTTAAACCTGCCTCATCAGAAAAAGAAGTTAAGAAGGTAGAAGCTCCTAAGGCTCAACCTTCTCCTGCAAAGAATACAGCTACTAAATCAAAGAAAAAATAGTTTTATCGTATTAAAAACTTCTTTGAATATTTCAAAAAAAGAAAATGTGGTGTGATGTTTTATCGTCGGCCACATTTTTTATTTTAAGATATATTTTTTTTCAATATTATATTATAATGTCTTTCATGTTAATTTATGTATAAACTTTAACAAAGGATGTCTAATTATGATTAAAATTTTATTATCATTATTTGTTTTTATGAACTTGGTATCGGTTTCAAATGCTGAGGAAAAAATTAGCCAAGATAAGATTAAAGATTTAAAGGTTACTATTTACAATGAAAACCTTGCCTTGGTAAAAGACAAAAGAGAAGTTGATTTAAAAAAAGGTTTAAATGAGATTGCTTACCTTGGGGTTTCAGCGTTTATTCGTCCTGAAACTGCGATATTAACTGGGGGCAAAATTAATATCTTGGAACAAAATTTTAATTATGATTTATTGTCTCCTCAAAGCATGATTGACAAGGCTGTGGGTGAAGAGGTTAAATTGGTGGATACTCTTGACGATGGTAAACAAATCGTAAAAGATGCAAAGGTTTTAAGCGTTAATGGCGGCTTGGTTTTAGAAGTCGATGGAAAAATCGAAATTAATCCAAGAGGTCGTCTTGTTTTTTCAAAAATTCCTGAGAATTTAAGGGAAAAACCAACTTTAGTATTGTCTTTTTTAACTGAGGATAATAAAAAATCTGATTTAGAGCTTAGTTACTTAACAGGCGGTCTTTCATGGAAAGCTGATTATATTGCAAAGCTGGATGAAAAAGACGAAAAAATTGATATAAGTGGGCTTGTTACTTTGAATAATAATTCTGGAACTTCTTATGAAAAGGCTTCACTTCAATTGGTTGCTGGTGATGTTAATCAAGTAAGGCAAGTTATGCAAGAAAGATTTATGGCAAAGGCTATGCGTGCTGATATGGAATTAAATTCAGATATGGCAGGAGGAATGGCAGAAGAAAGTTTTGCTGATTATCATCTTTATTCGCTTCCAAGAAAGGTTGATATTTTGGAAAAACAAGTAAAACAAGTATCAATGCTTTCTTCAAACGATGTTAATGTCGAAAAAGAATATTTATATCAAAATCCATTCAGGCTTTATCGTAATTCTAATTCAGAATTTAAAAAGCTCAATCCAAGTTCTTATTTGAAATTTAAAAACGAAGAAGATAATAATCTTGGTATGGCTTTACCAAAAGGTGTGGTAAGAGTTTATAAGACCGATTCAAAAGGAAATATGTTGTTTGTTGGTGAAGATAGCATAAATCATACTCCTAAAAAAGAAGAAGTAAGATTAAAACTTGGGAATGCTTTTGATGTTACAGCAGAAGGTAAGATTGTTGAATCTTCATATTATCAAAGAAGATATGATGCAACCTTTGAAATGGTGGTTAAAAATGCTAAAAACTCTCCTGTAAAAGTTAAATTGGAACAAAATTTCCCTAATAATTATGTAATTGAAAGAGAAAATATTACTTCCACCAAAGAAAGTGCTACTAAGTCTTCTTGGGTGATTGAGGTTCCTGCTGAGGGAGAAGCTAAATTGACTGTTAAATTTTTTGCAAGAGAAGTTTAATGCTTAACTTATTAAAAGCTTTTGTTGTCGTCGTCATTTTTTTGTTTTCTTATGAAATTAAAGCTCAGGAAAATGACGATGCTTTTTATGATGAATTAAGGAATAAAAGGCTTAATGTGCCTGATACTCAAAAATATATGAATTATCTTAAAGATACTTTATTAAAAATGAAAACGATGAGTGATGAGGAAATTGAAGAAGCAAAAACCGAAGAATATTGGCTTAAACGAATAAGCAAAATTCCACCAGAATATATGCAATATTACGCTCCTGCATTATTTCATAATTCTGCGGTACCAAAATCTGTGCTTGAAAAACCTTATATCAAAAAATATAAAGACAAATTGCCAACTGATATCGCTCCTGAGGTAAAGGATATAGTGGAAAAGTATGGTAAGGATATTTCTCCTGATTATTATTATCTTTTGATGCCTGAGGCTTATGAAAAATTTAATAAAAAACCAAAGCCAGAAGTTGAAAGCCCAGAAATTGTTAAAGAATTCAGAATTAAAAAAGGCGAAGATGCAAGTTCAATATTTTCTGTTGTAAAACCAACGGAATTTATACAAGAAAAGCTTAAATTAATTGAGGAAAAAAAGTCTTTTGTTGAGGGCAATATATCAATTAATAAAAATAAAATAATAAATTCTGATACAAAATTAACTAATCAAGATGTGTTAGATTTTATTACGACAATTCCTGATTTAAGAATGGTTGTTGAAAGCAAAGAAAATTTTGATAAAATGAATGTAACTTATGGTTATTTTGATAAAAATCTTAATCCATGTGAAAACTTTTTTAAACGAGTTGAAAAAGCAAATTTAAAAGAAAAAATATCAGAAGTTATAAAAAAACACGATTATGATGAAGAGAGTTTTAAAAATATTTGTGCAAGGATTTTTGAAATAAGCAAATATTCAGAAGTTAATCTTGATAAGGCAATTAATGTATATAATTACAGTGTCGTTTCAACATTATTAAAAAAAGATAATAAAAAATATAATATAAATATTGATGATTATATTGCTTTTTTGCCTTATAAAAAGGTTTTTTATTTGTCTTTAAAAGAAGATATGTTTTTAATTGGTCCATATAAAAAATAAAGAAGGTTTTTATGAATAAAATTTTTTCAAAAGAAATAAAAAAACAAAATTTAACAGTATATGATGCATTTTCGGTTATAAATGAATTAAGAAGCATTGATTTAAAAAAAGAAATTAATGATATTACTTTTGAAAATGTTTCTGAAAATCTAAAAATAGAAAGCTTTTTAATAAATGTTGATTATGCTAAGGTTGTTGAAAAATCTTTTAATTATGATGAATTAAATGCTGAAAATTTATATAAAAAGTCTGTGGGACAAAACATAAAATATGTGAAATTAGAGGATAATTCAAAAGAAGTTGTTGAAGAGGCAAAGCTTTTAAATAGTTTGATTAAAGATACCTTGATTGAAACAAAAGACGGGGTAAGAATTAATCAAAATGGCGAGATTATTTTCAATCAGATACCTTTAAGCCTCAATTATGTCCCAAATGTCAATTTAAAGCTTGTGTCGGATAAAGATATTAAAGAAGATTTAAAAATAAGTTATATTACTTCTGGAATATCTTGGAAAACGAGTTATGTAATTAATCTTTATGATGAAAAAGATACAGTTGATTTAGAGGCATTTGTTGCGGTTAACAATAATACTAATTATGATTTTGATAAAATTAATCTTAGCATAATTTCAGGTGATGTTAATACTCTAAGAGAAACAACAAATTTAATGGCAAAATCAAAGATGATGGCATCAGAAGAGAGTGCTCCAAGTTATAATTCGACCAACGATAATTTTTCAGAATATCATATATATGATTTGCCATATAAAGTTTCTTTGGCAAAGAAAAGTATCAAAAGTTTTAACTTGTTAAGTTGTAAAAACATTCTATGTGAAAAAGAATATAAATTTGAAAGTCCAATGTTTAAAAGAAATGGAGTGTTGTCTTTTAAAGATTTGAATCCAAGTTTTTCTTTGTCTTTAAAAAATGATAAAGAAAATAATTTAGGTTTTCCATTATTAAAAGGCGTTGTAAAAGTTTTTAAAAACTATAAAGAAAATCAATTATTTGTGGGTGAAAATAATATAAAAAATACACCAGTTGGCGAAAATATCTCTTTTGATTTAGGAAAAGCATTTGATGTGAAAATTGAT
>JAKJEU010000109.1 GCA_022705265.1 Pseudomonadota bacterium
CGTCAGCAAATTCACTAACCTCATCTTGACTTTTGATTTGATTATCATTAATAAAATAATTAATCAAAACAAAGGACATGATTAAAATTGCAACGAATATATATAATGAAAAAACATTAAAACAAGCCAAAACAAATAATGCGGTTGAAAAAAACGACTTCTTACTTTTATAAAAAAATAAAAAAACTAACCACAATATCATTATAAAGAATATGCCAATATTATGAATGCCAATGTTGTCAAAAATATCTCTTAAATCATGAAAAATGCTCGTTATATAGTTGTTTAACTTATAAGAAACATAACCATTAACAAAAACACCAAAAAGATAAGAAAACAACAAAAACAAGCCATTTTCTTTTATAAAAACAATCGATTTATTAAGCAATTTCATCATGCCAACGATTATACCACATTTTAAGGCGAATTTCGATTTGTTTTTCGCATAAAAAAAGCAGGACTTAACTCATCCTGCTTTGCTTTTTTAATGGCGGGAGTGACGGGGCTCGAACCCGCGACCTACGGCGTGACAGGCCGTCACTCTAACCAACTGAGCTACACCCCCATTAAATAGTGCTCCATCTTTATAACAATTTTTAAAAACCGATGCAAGCACTTTTTTTAAAAAAAATCATTTTTTTATATTTTCTTAAACTTTCCCCTTAAAAGCTTGATAAAAAGCATAATCAAGCCAAGGTAACAAAGCCTTGATATCACTTGTTTCAACCGTTGCTCCGCCCCAAATTCTAAGCCCCAAAGGTGCATCTTTATAACTTTTTATATCATAAGCAACCTTTTCTTTTTCCAAAAGCGAAACCATTTCGTTTATCTTTGCTTTTTGTTCTTCAAGAGGTAAGGCATTAAATTCTTCATCTTTTACTTCTAAACAAATCGAAGTTGACGAACGATTTTTTTCAATTTTTGCCAAGAATCGACACCAAGAAGAAGTATTAATCCAATCAGTAACCGCTTGTAAATTAGATTCAGTGCGTTTCATCAAACCATCTAATCCACCGACAGACTTTGCCCAATTCAAAGCCAAAATCAAATCTTCGATACAAAGCATTGACGGAGTATTTATTGTATCTCCTTCGAAAATTTTACGATTTAATGAACCATCAGCATTTTTAAGATTAAACAATTTTGGTACAGGCCAGTTTGGAATACTTCTATCCAATCTTTTTACCGCACGAGGTGATAAAATCATAACACCATGAGCCGCCTCTCCGCCCAACACTTTTTGCCATGAAAAAGTAACGATATCAAGCTTTTTCCAATCCATATCATATGCAAAAACCGCAGAAGTAGCATCACAAATGCTTAAACCTTCTCGCTCATTAGAAATAAAATCAAGATTATCAAATTTAACCCCAGAAGTTGTTCCATTATAAACGAAAATGACATCTCTATCCTTTGACACTCCCGAAGTTTCTGGCAAATCTCCGTATTCAGCCTTGAACATTTTGACATCATCAAGCCTTAAATTATTAATGACATCTTTCGCCCATGCTTGACCAAAAGCATCATGGAAAAGAACATCTACACCTCTTTCTCCAAGCACATTCCACAAAGCAATTTCGATTGCGCCTGTGTCTGAACCTGGGACTATTCCAATTAAATATTCTTCTGGAAGTTTTAAAATTTCTCTCATCATATCAACAGACTTATTAATCCGAGATTTTCCGTCTTTGGAACGATGAGATCGACCAAATAAAGCACTTTCTAACTCTTTAACATCAAAACCAGGGTGCTTTGCACAAGGGCCTGATGAAAAATTAATTATGTTTGGCTTTATATTTGGTTTATCCATTTTGTAACTCCTTAATTACTTCTAATAATGTTGTTATATTTTCTTCTACCATATCGGTGGTTTTTGCTTCGACCATAACTCTTAACAAAGGTTCGGTGCCAGAAGCACGGATAAGAACTCTTCCATTCTCACCCATCCTGTCTTCGGCTCTTTTAATTGCTTCTTTAAGCTCCAAAGAACTTAATATCGAAGTCATCAAAGCCTTATCAGGGAATTTTATATTTTCCAATTTTTGTGGAAAAGGTGTATAAACATGGGCTACTTCACTTACCTTTTTGCCATCTTTTACAAGAGAAGCCAAAATTTGAAGCCCAGCCATCAAACCATCACCAGTAGTTGACATTTGACCCAAAACAATGTGTCCAGATTGCTCACCGCCAATGTTATAACCATGTTTTCTCATTTGTTCAACAACATATCTGTCGCCTACTGCTGAACGGATTAAAGTTATTCCCTTGTATTTGAAATAATTTTCCAAACCCATATTTGACATGACAGTAGTAACAACAGTATTTTTATTAAGTTTACCTTCTTCAAACATTCTTGTCGCAATCAAACCAATTAATTGGTCGCCATCAATCAAAGCACCGTTTTCGTCGGATACCATAATTCTGTCTGCATCGCCGTCAAGAGAAATACCAATATCGGCACCATGCTTAACAACTTCTTGACGCATGAATTCGGTATCAGTAGCACCACATTTTAAATTGATATTTTTACCGTCTGGTTTCACGCCAATTTCGATAACTTCTGCACCCAATTCTTTTAACACAGTAGGAGCAACCTTGTAAGATGCACCATTTGCACAATCAATTACGATTTTCAAACCTTCCAAAGTTAAATCTTCTGGGAATGCATTTTTGACATATTCGATATATCTTCCATAACCGTCCAATCTTACAACTTGACCAATTCTTTCTGATGGGCATAAGAAATCGTCCATATCACCCATCATCATGTCTTCGATTTTTGCTTCTACTTCATCTGATAATTTGTATCCATCAGGACCAAAAAGCTTAATCCCATTGTCATTATAAGGATTGTGAGATGCCGAAATCATAACACCAATATCAGCTCTCATGCTTTTGGTTAACATAGCAACCGCAGGAGTTGGAATAGGTCCAAGAGTAATAACATTAAAACCAACCGCAGTAAAACCAGAAACCAAAGCAGTTTCAAGCATATAGCCAGACAACCTTGTATCCTTACCAATTACCACGGTATGACGATAATCGCCTCTTGTAAACAAGTTTCCCGCAGCAATACCAAGTTTTAAAGCCATCATAGAAGTCATCGGAAAAACATTCGCTTTACCCCTGATACCATCAGTTCCAAAAAGTTTTCTTGCCATTTTAACTTAGACCTCCTTATCTTCTTTTTCTTCTTCGTTTTGATTATTATCTTCCTCAGCCACTTCTTTTTCAGTTTCAATCACATTAGTAATCGGAACCGAACCAACAGCGACCTCTTGGTTATTTTCTTGGTTTTTATTTAATTTCTTGCCATCAAGAAGATTTTTAATATCCTCGCCAGTCAAAGTTTCGTATTCAAGCAAGCCTTCTGCCAAAATTTCAAGCTGACCTTTGTTTTCCTTTAAAATTTTCTCGGCCTTTGCGTAAGCTTCGTCAATTATTCTTCTTACTTCCATATCCACTTTTAGGGCAGTATCATCAGCAATACTTTTTCTTTTTGTTACGGAATGCCCCAAAAATACTTCTGATTCTGGCTCTTCGTAAGCAACCGTTCCCAAAGCCTCGCTCATACCCCATTCAGTAACCATGCGTCTTGCAATCGAGGTTGCCACCTTAATATCGTTTTGAGCACCAGTTGAAATATTATCACGACCGAAAATCATATCTTCGGCAATTCGACCACCAAAAAGCACGACCATTCTTGCTTCCAATTTTGCCTTTGACATTGAAATTTGGTCTCGTTCTGGAAGTTGTAAAACCATTCCCAACGCTCTTCCTCTTGGGATAATTGTTGCTTTGTGAATTGGGTCGGTTAAAGGTTCGTGAATTCCACAAATTGCGTGCCCAGCTTCATGATATGCGGTCATTTTCTTTTCATCTTCTGGAATAACCATTGAACGGCGTTCTGAACCCATCATTACTTTGTCTTTTGCGTATTCAAAATCTTCCATTGATACTTTTAATTTATTTTTTCTTGCCGCAATCAAAGCCGCTTCATTCACAATATTAGCCAAATCAGCACCAGCAAAACCAGGAGTTCCCCTTGCAATAACCTTAGGGTCAACATCGCTTGCGGTTGGAACTTTTTTCATATGAACTTTTAAAATTTGTTCTCTTCCAACTATGTCAGGGTTATTTACCACAACTTGACGGTCAAATCTTCCTGGCCTTAACAAAGCAGGGTCAAGAACATCAGGACGGTTAGTCGCCGCAATCATAATAACCCCAGAATTAGTTTCAAAGCCGTCCATTTCCACCAATAATTGGTTTAAAGTTTGCTCTCTTTCGTCATTTCCGCCACCCATTCCAGCGCCACGATGACGACCAACAGCATCAATTTCGTCCACGAACAAAATACATGGAGCATTTTTCTTACCTTGGTCAAACATGTCACGAACACGAGAAGCACCAACACCAACAAACATTTCAACAAAATCAGAACCAGAAATGCTAAAAAATGGTACTCCTGCCTCTCCTGCGATTGCTTTTGCAAGTAAAGTTTTACCAGTTCCAGGAGAACCCACCAACAACACACCTCTTGGGATTTTTCCGCCTAATCTTTGGAATTTTTGAGGCTCTTTTAAATAATCAACAACTTCTTCAAGTTCTTGTTTTGCTTCGTCAATTCCTGCTACATCTGCAAAAGTTACTTTTTCTTGAGATTCGTTTAAAAGCTTTGCTCTGGATTTACCAAATCCCATCGCCTTGTTATTACCAGAATTAATATGTCGCAAAAACATAATACCGATACCAAGAAACAAAAGTATCGGAAGCAAAGACATCACAATCCCCATAAAACTTGTGTTTGGGTCGTCCAAAGGAACGCCTTTGATTTCGATTTTCTTTTCTTTCAAAGCTTGAATAAGTGTAAAATCGTTCGGATTGTATGAAGAATATATCTTACCATCATAAGATAAGGCCTTTACATTTGGTCCTTTTAAAACTACTTCCTTTATATCTCCTTTATCAACATGAGATAAAAATTCAGAGTATGAAACATCAACTATTTTATCTAGCGCAAATTTTTTTTCAAGATCACCTAATTGAGAAATGAGCATGAAAACAACTAAGCCCCCTACG
>JAKJEU010000110.1 GCA_022705265.1 Pseudomonadota bacterium
TTGAAATCGGTTTAACCTTAATCGGCGGTCTTATTTTTGCTTCGTCAATTGGGTTGTTTTTAATCCCTATGCTTTATGTTGTATTCCAAACTATGCGTGAAAAATTCCATAAATTAAGAAAAGGAGAGAAATAAAATGAAGGCTGTATTTTTTGATGTCGATGATTTGACTTTTGACTATTTGGAAAAAAATAAGATTAAAGGGGTCGAGTATAAAATATGTAAATACAGTGCGAATAATATCCCTGAAAGCGATTTGTTTTATCTTCTGGACGCCGAAGTATTGTCGTTTTTTGTTACTTCGACGGGGATTGATGGAAAATTTTTGGACAAGTTTAAAAATGTCAAATTGATTGCAAATCGTTCCACAGGTTTTAACAATATTGATTTGGAATATTGCAAAGAAAAAGGCATCGAAGTCGTTAATGTGCCAAGGTATGGCGAGGCAACGGTGGCTGAATATACTTATGGAATGCTTTTGACTTTGGTTCGTAAAATCGCAAGAGCAAGAAGAGACCTTAAAAACGGAAATTGTGCTAATTTAAACCGTTACATGGGGATTGATTTGTTTAACAAAACCATAGGAATTGTTGGTACAGGAGCAATCGGACGCCATTCCATCAAAATTGCAAAAGGTTTTCAAATGAAAATTTTGGCATATGATTTATATCCGAACCAAGAATTTGCAAAAGAAGAGGGTTTCGAATATGTGAGTTTAGAGGAATTATATAAAAATTCCGATATAATTTCGCTTCATTGCCCATCAACTCCTGATAATTATCATATGCTTGATGAAAAAGCGTTTAAACAAATGAAAGACGGGGTAATTATCCTTAACACTTCACGAGGAGAGCTTATAAACGCCGAGGATTTATACGATGCGGTGGTAAGTAAAAAAGTCGGTGGAGCAGCCTTAGATGTTTTGGAATACGAACGCTCGCTGGTGGATTTTAAAGTAAATGATACAGACATGCCAGAAGATGGAATTTTGCTTACTTCCTTTGTTAATTTGAAATTAATGCAATTATCGAATGTTTTATTAACTCCACATATTGCATTTAATTCCATTGATGCGGTGCACCGTATTTTATCGACAAGTTTGGATAATATCAAAGCATTTTCAGAAGATAGAATTCAAAATTCTGTGATAAAAAGGTAATTGGTTTTAAATTTTTTTAAAAAAAGACTGCCTTTATTTTCATTTAAGGGCAGTTTTTTTATTGTTTAAAATATTTATTTACCTTAATCTTTTGGTTTAAAATTAATTAAAAGGTTTAAAAAATATGGAAAATTATTGGTGGTTTTTTGCATTAATGACAAGTTTTGTTTGTTCAATTTTTGCTTATTCAAATCAAATATTTAAAATGCACGGGCTTTTGCTTATGCTTTATCGTGGGCTTTTGGTGGCGTTTATATCAATTCCCTTTGTTTTGTTAAGAAAACCAATATCCGAGCCTTATTTTTATGTTTTTTGCTTTTTACAAGGCTTGGTAGTAGCCTTTAACGACAATCGATTATTCAGAGCGGCAAAAGCCTTTGGGGCTGAGGTTTCATCAATTTTTCAACCTCTTGCTATAAGTTTGATTTTTATCATGTGGCTTATCCTTACGCCAAGTTTATTTTTTACATATATTTCGGAACCATTAAAATTTTTGGGTATTATTTTATGCCTTGCTGGTGTGATTTATTCCATCATTTCGTTAAGAAAAGCAAAGGTAAGTAAAATCGCTTTTATGTTCTTATTACCAGCGTTATTTGCCTTGTCTGTAAGTGATATTTTAAACAAAATGTCCATGAAATATGGCAAAGAAGATTTAATCACAGCAATAATTTATTACAGCTTTATCACAGGGTTAGTATCAGGGCTTTGTAATTTGTTTTTTTACATCAAAAAGAAACAAAAAATATCAAATGTTTTTAAAAGAAAGAATTTTATAAACGGAGCATTATTATCCATCATCATAACTTTGACAGTAATTTTAAAAAACATATCCATGCATTTAGCAAGCAATCCAGCATATGTTTCGGCGATAATTTTGCTTTACCCGTTATGGATAGTCTTTGGCAACAATGCTTATTCTTATTTCAAAGCAAAAAAGACAGGTTATAAAAAAGTAAATTTCAAAATAGTATCGCTTTTATTAAGCTCCATCATTGCTTTGGTCTTGATTAGCAACTCCTTCGTCAAGTGATAAAAGATAGTTGATAAGCAAGCTTAATTCTCCGAGTGTGTTGATTTTTTTAAGATTGATAAGGTAACGGTTGTTAATCAAAATTGCAGGAATACCATAAATTTTTGCAATTTCCTTACCTTTTTTTTCGTCTTCATTAATTTCTTGTTCGAATTTGGCATTTTTTGATAAGGCTTCGTAATCTTGTTTTGATAAACCTTCTTTTTCCAAAACTATGTCTAAAAAATCACTTATCGAGTCTATGTTCTTATCGTGCAAAGTTTCAAAAAGCACCATTTTGGTTTTTTCATAATCCTTTGAATTTTTAAGCAAAAAAGCAGGGGAAGATAAAAATTTTCCCATTCCAATAATGTGGATTTCTTTGAACGAAACATCTTTTGATAAAGATTTTTTTATCGTTTTAAAAGCGGTCTTTTCATAAGCATAACAAGCTTTGCAATATACGGAATAAATTTCTAAGATTTCGTTTTTTGTTAACTTTCTTTCTTCTAAAACCTTGTAATGAGTATCTTTAACAAAAGGAATTGGAAAAGATTTGCCGTAAGCAATGTTTGATATAAGGCATAAAATTAACAAAATTTTTTTCAAAATAAACCTCTTAATTAATTATCTGAGCAAAGAAAACTTCAATATATTCGCCATAATGGTCTTTAAGCATTACATCTTTTTCACTTCTGAAATGTTCGGTTAAAAGCCCTGATAAAAAACAATGCATGCTTGATGCAATCATTCTAGCACTAAATTTAGTTGAGATAGTGCCTTTTTTTTGTAATTTATCAAAAAATATCGAAGTCGCGTCAAGTAATTTGCAATGAGATACATTATGTTCATTAAAAAAATCTTTGTATTGGTCGGAATAATCAAGTCGGGTTAAAAGAATCGACATAATGTCAGCTTTTCTTTTATCAAAAATGATGTCTTTTAAAACGAATTTAAGATGTTCTTTTAAATCTAAAATGGTTTTAGCTTCGTCGTTTATAATTTCCCGTGCAAGAGTATCAATAGGGTTCATTACTTCGGAAAAAATGTCTGCTAATATGTCGGTTTTGTCCTTAAAATGCCAATATATAGCACCTCTGGTAACGCCAGCATTTTCGGCAATATCGTTCAAAGTGGTTGAGGAAACGCCTTTATTTAAAAAAAGTTCGATTGCAGAATCTATGATATTTTTTCGTGTCTCTTCGGCATCTTCTTTGGATTTTCTTGCCATATTCTCCTCCCTTTTTTTGTTTTTTCACACATATTCACCTAAAAAATAATCTTGAAATATACATTCATGTATGTATATAATAATCATATTAATACTAAAAAATCAACATATATATGTTTGTAAAATAAAATATAAGGTAATTTCAATGAAAAAAATGTTAGCAAGTATGACAGCTTTGTTACTTATATCCAGCTGTGCGGTTGGTCCTGATTATAATAAGGTATCTTATGATACTCCGTTGAATTGGGAAAGCGATTCGTTTAAATTGGGCAAGATGAGGCTTGAAAAATGGTGGGAGGTTTTTGGCGATAACGATTTAAATGATTTAATCAAGCTTACAAAGTCGAAAAATCCTGATATAAAAATGGCATCATTAAGGTTAAGTCAGGCGGATTTAATGATAAATGTATCGGAAAGTTTGTTATATCCAAGCCTTTCGACTTCTCCATATTTGAAAAGAGATAAACAAAGCGAAACCTTAAAACCAGAAGCAATGGGAAAGTCAGCAAATGTTTACGGACTTGATTTAACGGCAAGTTGGGAGCTTGATATATGGGGCAAGACAAGAAGAAATTTAGAAGCAAGTCAAGCAAATTTCGAACTTTCAAAAGCAAGTTATGATGATATTTTGGTGGTTTTATATTCAAATGTTGCAAGCAATTATAATAATTTAAGGACTTTGCAAAAACGATTAAGAGTTATGGAAAAGAATGTTAAGGCTCAACAAAGTACTCTTGAAATTGTAAAGAAAAAATACGAAGCCCAACTTGTAAGCGAACTTGATGTTTTAAGGGCGACACAAAACCTTAAATCCTCTGAGGCAATGTTACCAGAATTAAGAGGAGGCATTTTAAAAGTCAAAAACATATTGTCAATGTTGGTGGGGGTTAAGGCAAGTGAGCTTAATTATCTTTTAAAAGATGAGGGCGAGGTTTTAAAGTTAAAAGAAAATGTTGAAATTGCAATCCCAGCCGAGGTTTTAAGGCAAAGACCAGACATAAGAATGGCCGAAGCTGAACTTAAAATGCAAACGGCATTAATTGGGGTTAAAAAGGCGGATTTGTTACCGACTTTAAGTATCAGCGGAGTTTTTGGCTTTGGGGCTAATTCTTCGGGGTTGTTTAGGGCGGAAAATCAAATATGGTCTTTGGGCGGTGCATCATTTTTGACTTTGTTTGATTTTAATCGCATTAAAAATTTGGTAAAAATCGAAGAATTAAAAGCAAAAAGCTCTTTATATAATTACGAAAAAGTTGTTTTAAATGCGTTGGTCGAGGTTGAAAATTCCATCGTTTCTTATGTAAGCGAAGATGAAAAACAAAAAAGCCTTGAAATAGCATCAAATGCATCGGCAAGAGCAGTAGAGCAAGTAAAAGCTTTATATGAAAATGGGTTAACGGATTTTCAAAATGTTTTAAGTGCGGAACGAGACTTGCTTATGCAACAAGACAATTTAATACAAAGCAAAGGTTTAAAAAATAATGCCATAATATCTCTTTACAAATCTTTTGGAGGAGGTTGGCAAAATCAAGAGGTTGAAGAAAATGAAAAATAAAATTTTATTAATAATGGCATTAAGCTTGGTGGTTTCTTGCTCTAAATCAGAAGAAAAGACAATAGACAAGAAGCAAGAAGTGTTGGTGAAAGCCTTAACAATTCCATCACTTAAT
>JAKJEU010000111.1 GCA_022705265.1 Pseudomonadota bacterium
CATCAGCCATCGTTAATTGTAAATAAGACTTTGTTGTGTTAATTGTAAGGTCGCTTGTAAGGTCGACTTTACCATAATCAACTTCGCTATTAACCGTAAATTTGATGGTCGAATTTTCATCTAACGATAATTTATTAGCAGACAAAGTATTATCGCCAATGTCAAGAATACCGCCACCATCAACAAGCATATTATTTGTAACGCTTGTATCAGAATTTAAGGTCAAAGAAGCGTTTGGAAGAACTGAAACATTGTTCAACGCTCTTGTTGTTCCAAAAATAATCGCATCATCAAGGTCGATATTCGCATTTATTAAAAGATTTTCAATTGTAACATCTCCACCACCATTTACCACAGAATTTGCATGGTTAAGCACAAGGTGTGAAATTGTAGTACTACTTGTAATGTTAAGTTCGGCATTACCGATATTGGTTACACTTAAACCACCTGTGCTGAAAAATTGAGTGGTAAAATCGCGGTCGAAAATTAAATTACCGTCGTTGGTAATGTTATCAGCCGTTACAAAATGAGAATTGGTATCAATGGTAAAGGTGGAACCGTTTGAATTAATCAGACGACTTATCGCTCCACTGTCAAAAGTCCCGCTAAACATTTCAGAAGAGGTCGCAGAACCCACATAATCCGTTAAAAGTCTTGCACTTTGGTTGGCAAAATTTGCGGATATTACCGAATTTTCATGTTTTGCACGAACATAACCACCCGCCATATTTGTAATTGTCCCCGTTAAGGTTGCTCCATCGGTTGTATCACCTACATTGATGTAATTATCATTAATTACGGCATTATTTAAGGTCAAATTCGAACCATTACTAAGGTTGATTTCGCCATCATTTACCAAATTTGAAATCGTGGTGGTGGCATTTGTCGCGACATTAATTTTGGCATTGGTGGAATGATTTACATTGCCTGTTGGGTTTAAATGTGACCCATTAATCAAGGTAACTGTGCTTGTCCCATTTATATCGATATTGTTTGTGGTATTTACTGCTCCACCGAATTCAAGGTTACCACCTGTACGGTTTATGTTTATGTTATGAGCAGATAAATCGGAGCCAGATTTAACCAAAACAGTGCCAGAATTTAAAAAAGAAACATCACCAGAAAAATTAAAATTTGCGCCACTGTTGATGGTGCCACCGTTAATTGTTGCATTTGTTCCTAAAATATTTGAATAAACGGAAGAGCCAAAATTCATGGTAAGGTCATTGGTTAGGGTAAGAACATAACCATTTGAATCAACCATAGAACCATTATTAAGGGTTAAATCGCCGTCAATTCTTGCACTTCCCATAAGAAATATGGCGTTTTTATATCCAAGAGTTATGCCATTAGTAGCATCTAACTTTGAGCCAGCTTCCATATAAGCTATACGATTGGTTGAACCTAATATATCACCAAATGTAATTTGGTCGTCAGATTGTAATAAAGAATTTTGTGATAAATATAAACTTCCTGGGGTATCGGTGGCACCTGTGTAAAAGTCCACAAGACCAGCGTTTAAGGAGGTTGCATTATCATAAAGCGTAAAAGAACCGCTTCTGTAAACATTTATACCGCTTGTATTTGTAACGGTTTGATTTGTATTGATATATCCGTGAGCTTCATTTAAAATAAGAATGCCATTGCTTGCTTGGGAGTCCCAATTACAAGGTGGTCCAGCCAAACAAGTAGGATCAGCCATAACATTAGTTGTACCAAGCATCAAAGCAAGGGCAGAGGTAATTAATAATTTCTTTTTCATTGATGAAAAATCCTTATAAGAAAAAGTTGATAATAAATTGATATCATATACGGTAAATTGAAAAATTATCCGTGATATTAATCCTTTTTTTAAATTAAAGGAAACATATATTTTTACTTTGCAATCGCTTTTATGAAAAAAGTGGCTAAATCAATGCAATTATCGTCTTCCATTTTATGAGAAATGCCCCGAACTTTCATGATTTGAGCCTGTTTTACCGATTTTAACATCAAGCTTGCCGACCTTATATCCACGCTTTCGTCATCATAAGAATAAAGCAAAGATACAGGGCATTTAATATCCAAAGGTTGATTGATATAATTAAAACCTTGGTCGTTTAAAATGTCGATTTTGATTTTTCCTTGAAAATCCGCGATAAATTTAGTCGGATTATCATTAAAACTTTTCCCAAAGCCAGGGACAAAACCAAACATTCCCGCGATTTTTTCCGACTTTAACAAACCAGCCCCAAGCATCAAATATCCGCCCATCGAATTACCGACCAAAATAAGTTTTTTGTTCGGCAAAACATCAATGATCTTTTATGCCTTCGCTTTTGCCATACCCCATGTAATCATACCAACAAAAAGATATGTCATTTTTAAGGCAAAAATCCCGTATTTTATTAGGTTTATATTTTTCATGAGCAATTTCCCGATGCCCCGCAACATAGATCACGATATAATCGCTTTTTCGTTCAAATAATTCGTAAAAAATCTTGTTGCCGTTTGAAATTATATGGCTCATTTTCATTTCACCTTGCTTAAAATTCCATTTTCCATATCGTTTATGCTATATATATGCTCCATAATGTCAAAGGTTTCTTTTAAATTATTTTTAGCATCTTCCCAACCTTTGCCATCAGTAATCCACATAAATTTAAAACCGTTTATGTTTTTTGATTCCTCAGCAAGCATTTTATAGCTTCTAGCCGTTTCATTAAGTTTTGAGCCACTGCTGGCATAAAAATTGGTTTCAATGGCATAAATGTTGGCGTTGGTTTTTATAACAAAATCAAATCTTTTAACCGTTTTTCCTTTGTTTGACAGGGTTGATAGGTCTAACCCCCATTTTTGTTGAATTTCGGATATTTTCATTTCTTTAAAATAAGTATCATTAAAAACAAATCCTGCCTTTTTTATAAAACTTTCAACTAAGGCTTCCATCAGATGACCACCACGATTTTTTCGTCCATTTGAATCAAGTCCTATTTCCACCCCGTAAACATAATCGATTAAATTATTTATTAAATGGTTGGACAACATATCAAAAAGCCCTGTTTTTGCCATAAATTTTTTATAATCGTCTGTTGTATAATTCATTTTTTTAAAGTTAAAGGTAAATTCGCCTTCGTCATCTTTTGCATATATTTCATAATCTCTTACCGCAAGCAATAAGGGAATACATTTTAAGGTTTCAGGATATTTATTTATAATTTTTTCAAATTCGGTTTCGATGTTTTTTGAACCTATAAGGCTGTTTAAAATATTAAGCTCGATTTTAATATTGTTAACATTTTTTATGACTTTTTTAAAATCAGCATAATAATCGTATGTTGCTATGCTTTCTTTAAAACAAGAAAACCAATTGTTAAAATCTCTCATTTACAGCTCCAATCTTTTTTTTGTTATTTCGATATAATCTTTGCAATTATCTATGCCTATGAACTTTCGGTTAAGTCGGTTTGCAACAACACAAGTTGTCCCCGAACCACAAAAAGGATCCAATATTAAATCATTTTCGTTTGTCGAGGATAATATTATTCTTTCAAGCAAATATTCAGGCTTTTGAGTTGGGTGTTTGCCCATCTTTTTTTCTGATGGTTTGGTAAGTGCACCAGACCAAACATCTTTCATTTGCTTGCCATCATTAATTTCTTTCATGTGTTTGTAATTAAAGATGTGTTTTGATTTTTTTATATCCTTTTTTGCCCAAAGAATTGTTTCGGTTGAATGAGTAAAGCATTTACAAGCAAGATTTGGAGGAGGGTTGGTTTTTTGCCAAGTAATATTATTTATAATTTTAAAGCCTGCTTCTTCTAATGCTAGTCCTACCGAATATATGTTGTGAAAAGTCCCACAAATCCAAATTGTACCATCATCTTTTAAGACCTTTTTGCAAAGGGCTATCCATTTTTGGTTAAATTCGTGTTTTTGCTTTAAATCTTTGCCACTGTCCCAATTACCTTTGTTAACACTTACCATTTTTCCTGATTTACAAGTTATTCCGTCGTTGCTTAAAAAATAAGGAGGGTCGGCAAAAATCATATCAACGCTTTGTTCTTTTATTTTGGTCAAAGCATCAAAAGAATCATCGCAAATTAAAATTCCATTGTCTGATTTTAAAAAAATATTCTTATCATCTTTAAAAGCATCAATCATTGATAAACCTTAATAGTTTGTTATTATTACCTCTGTCCCAAATCTTTTATTTGCATCAGAGTTTATAAGCCTTTTGACATTTATAACATCTTTTTTAAAGTCAGAATATAAATTATTTATAAAATCAGTATCATGGTTTGTAAGCATGCAATAGCAACCTTTATCGCTCATTTTTTTAAAGGATTTAGCAAGCCTTTCGTGACTTTCTTTGTCAAAACCTTCTTTGGTATAGCTTTCAAAAGAATTATCGTTTAAAGGTGCATATGGGCTGTCAATAAAGACAAAATCTCCTTTATTTGCTTGGTTGCAAACTTTTTCAAAATCGCCTGTGATAATATCCACATTTTTTAAACTTATAGAGACAGCTTTTATATTATCAATTTCACAAGAATTTCTTAGGCTGTTATTATAAGGGACATTAAATAAACCTTTGCTGTTTACTCTGTAAAGTCCATTAAAGCAATGTTTGTTAAGAAAAACAAATAAGCAGGCAAGTTCCATGTCATATTCTTGTTTCATTATTTTATCGTTATAAAGCTCTCGTAATTGGTAAAAATATTCTTTTTTGCCATTAACAATTTTTTCATCAAAAGCATGAATAATTTTTAAAAAATCTTCATGGTTATCTCTTATTTGAATATAGGCATTTATCAAAGATTTATTTATATCGTTTATTATCGAATGCTTTGGAGATAATTCAAAAAATATCGCTCCACCACCAACAAAAGGCTCAAAATAATTGTTAAACTTTTTTGGCATTTTGGATAAAATATAAGGGATTAGTTGCCTTTTACCACCTGCCCATTTTATGAAAGGAGTTGCTTTTATATGGCTCATTTTTTCTTAAAAACCTCTTTTCTTTTAAAGCGTTGGTAGCCGATGGCGAAGCGGTGGGCTTCGTCTCTTAATCGTTGGAGCAAAAACCTTG
>JAKJEU010000112.1 GCA_022705265.1 Pseudomonadota bacterium
CAAATAAGGTTTATCCCCCTTGATTAATGCACCTTTTCCATCAACGGGCTCGCCAAAAGCGTTGATAACTCGTCCAAGCCAAGATATATGAGGATAAATTACAGGAGCCTTATCCAAAATTTCCACCTTACAGCCAGGACCAATCCCATCAAGTGAAGTAAAAGGCATTAAAAGAGTGGCTTTTTTATCAAATCCAATAACTTCGCAAGGAACTGATTTGCCGTTTCTTGTGGTGACTATACAATTATCGCCAATCGAAATGCCTGATTTTATGCCTGTCATTTCAATTGTCATGCCTTTTACCGCACTCACAAAAGCAAAGGTTTTAAGCGTTTTTATGTCATTTATTTCTTTTATAATATTTTCATACATATTTTTTCTTGAAACTGGATTCGTTTATGGTTATCTTAATAATTATTAATACAATATTAACGAATTAAATGTAAAGGAGTTTCCATCATGCGCATACTCTTGATTGAAGATGATCAAACCACTTCGGACAGCATTAAGTTAATGCTTAACAAAGAGGGATTTAATACAGAAGTAACCGATGATGGAGAAGATGGCGTTGAGCTTGCGAAAATGGTTTTGAGGTTTTAAAACGAGTAAGAAGTGCCAAGGTTAAAACTCCAATCCTTATTCTATCTGGTGTTAAAGAGCCTGATAAAAAAGTAAGAGGTTTATTAGAAGGTGCGGATGATTATCTTACCAAGCCTTTTGACAGAAGTGAGCTGGTCGCAAGAATTCAAGCAATTGTAAGGCGTTCCCAAGGATATTCTGATTCCGTAATTAAAACAGGAAGATTAGAGGTTAATATAACCAATAAAACCGCATACATTGACGGTAAGGCTTTGCATTTAACTGGAACCGAGTATGAAATACTTGAACTTCTTTCAAGAAGAAAAGGTTCAAAGGTTACCAAAAATCAATTTTTAACTCATATATATAATGAAATGGACGACGAACCTGAAATTAAAATCATTGATGTGTTCATTTGTAAGTTAAGAAAGAAAATCAAAGACGCAACTGGTGGCGATAATTATATCGAAACCGTATGGGGAAGGGGATATGCTTTGCAAGACCCTAATGCCAAGGAATAATTAATTTTCTTTAATTTCTGCTTTTACAAGATATGCAATAATATTGCCATGTCCGAGGGTTCCCATATCAGCTTTTACCATTATTTTGTTGTCTAAGTTTGGTATTTTTGCAAAATATGCTTTAAGTTCGCCTTGGGATTGGTCAAAAAACCAACCGTAATCTTTTTGACCCGTTGATTCTATATCGACATTGCAAGCTATTGCTTCACCTTGGTAAATTCCTTTGCCTTTATCTTTGATGTTAAGATTTTCAGTGTTTTTAAAATCAATTTTAAAAAATCGTTTTCCAGAGTAAACATTGTTTGATAAATCACAATTATCATTTTTTGTTATGTGACTTATTATGTTTAAAAATACAGTTTGGTAATCAACATAATCTTTGTATTCTGAAAAATCGATGTTTTTGGTTCTTTTTTTCTTACGAGTTTCGGCATTATATATATAATTTGAAGTTTTAAAATAATTTTCTTTGATCTCTCCGAAAGTGTCGTATTTCATCATAGCATAATAAAGAGTGCCGATGAATCCCGTCGTCTTTGCAATTGATGAGATTTCATAAGTATTATCATTTTTTAATGTTATAGTAATTTTGGCGTTAAGTCCTCTTAAACCGCCAGCATAAACATCATATTCAAGGTCGATTGTTTTCGAAAAAACGCTTGAACTAAAAAAAATCAAAAAAATAAGAATATATTTAAACATTTTTAACTTAAATTGTATTATCATAGTGAAATAAAACTTAGCATAAGGCAGGATAAATGATAAAGCAAATCTATTTATTATTAATTTTATTAATTTTTGGGGCTTCTTTTTCTCATGCAAATGAAAAAGAACTTTTCAGAACGGTTCAAACAAAAGCGTTGGCTGGTGATTCTTCTTCAATAATGGAAGTTGGAAGAAGATATTCAAAGGGAATCGATGTAAAAAAGGACGAAGAAGAAGCATTAAGATGGTACAATATGGCATTAAGCAAAAATTATGTTCCTGCATTTAAATTTTTTGGCGATGCGTATTACAGTGGCAATGAATTAAAATCGATTGAAAAAGATTACAATAAAGCTTATCAAAATTATTTCAAAGCAGCAAAAGACGACGAACAAGCAAGATATATGATTGCTTATATGGCTTTTCATGGTATTGGTGTGGATAAAAATTATAATATTGCTTTTGAAAATTTTTCATCAACTTGTCCTTCAAATATATATTCATGCGTTTATCTTGGGATAATGTATCGATACGGGGTATTGGGCAAAAAAGATTATGATAAAGGTAATTATTATTTTAAATTCCTTGAATTAGAACCATTTAACGATGTTGCGTCCACTGATGCTGAGGCTTATTTTAACAGAGGAAGAAGACTCATTTACAAAAACCCTGATAATGCGATTGATGTTTTGTTAAATGCAAAAGAATTAGGTTTAAAAGAAGCAGGAGATATCGTAAACATTGTTATATTAAATGACAATAAAGCTTATAAAACTTCGACAAAAGGTTTTGAAGTTTTGAAAAACTTTGCCGAAAGTGGTAATGTTAATGCTATGAATATGCTTGGCGAAATATATAAAGACGGTAAAATTGTTAAAAAAGACATTGAACAATCAAAAAAATGGTTAAAAGAAGCAACCGATAAAGGCGATGTGATTGCAAGCAGAAACCTTGGTTTATTGTATCTTGATGAAGGTGATTCAATCACTGCATTAAGATGGTTTACAAACTCAGCTGAGGGTAAAGATGCGGTTTCGGCTTATTATGTGGCTCAAATTTATGGCACAAACGAAATTTTAAAAGACGAAAAACAATCCGAAGAATGGTTTTTAAAGGCGGCGGAACTTGGCAATTTCAAAGCGATGGCTGTTGCGGGTGCTATGTATGTTAATGGTACAAAGTTTGTTTCAAAAGATTATGCAAAAGCTTATGCATGGTTATATTTGGCTTCTAATGGTTTTGTTGGTCTTGAAAAACAAAAATTAATTGAGAAATCTTTGGTTATAAAAACTCATTTAAGTGAACAAGAGCTTGAAAAAGCTAATGAATATATAATAAAATATCAAAAGTAATGTTTATAATGGTAAGGTAGTAAAAAATGCAAAATCCTATTCTCTCATTGATACGAAAAGTTACAAGAAAAGATTTTTTCTCTTTGTTTGGCTTTGTTTTCAAAATGCTTTCTCCGTCTTTTGTTAAGAAATTTTTGATATTCTTATTAAAGGACAGAGTTTTTGAAAGTTATGAAAACACCGACCAATCATTAAGAGTGGATGTATTTGGTTCAAGTTTTAATAATCCTATTGGTCTTGCAGCTGGATTTGACGATGAAGTTGAAGTCGTTGATGAACTTTGCCATATGGGTTTAGGTTTTGGTGAACTTGGAACTTTTACTTTAAGAGGAAGTGAAGAAAATTTCCAATCAACTAAGTTTTTCAGAAAACAATCAGCGATATTTTATCGTAATAATGGATATCACAATCTTACTTGCAAACAAGCATCTCCTAAGCTTGCATTAAGACGCGGTAAAAAGAATTTGGTTGGGGTTTCCTTAGGCGAGGACCAACATTCAAAAGATCCAGTCGAAGATATTGTAAAATGTATTCCTTCGGTTGCTCCTTATGCTGATTATTTGGTTGTTAATCTTTCTTGCCCTGATTATTTGGGTGCAAAAATTTTACAAAATGAATTAAAACTTCATGACCTTGTTAAAAGAGCAAAAGAAGTTATAAAAATTGCGGTTCCATTAAAACCTTGTCCTTTGCTTGTCAAAGTTCCTTATGATATCCCTGTGGATGCTAAAAGAGTTTTGGTGGAAAGATGTCTTTCATGCGGTATTGATGGACTTGTTGTATCCGGTCCTTTGTTAAAGGTTCCAGAAGGTGTCATTTTAAGAGAAGCTGATTACGGTGGTTTCTTTGCTGGTCAACCTGTGGGTGAAGATGTTAATAATTTGATAAAAGAATATTATTATCTTTCAAATGGAAGACTTCCAATCATTGCAACTGGTGGTGTTTTCTCTGGAAAAGATGCATACAAAAGAATAAGAGCAGGGGCATCTCTTGTCCAAGTTTATTCGGTTCTTTTATACAAAGGCCCAGAATATATTCCAACCATGATAAAAGAATTAGCAGAATGCCTTAAAGCTGACGGTTTTAATAGCATAGAAGATGCAATCGGTGCTGATTTAAAGAAAGCTTAAAATGAATGGCAAATATAATTGAACTTAACTCTTTATCCGATGTGATATCAAGATACGATGGATTTATCATTGATTTACAAGGCGTTATTCATGATGGGGATAAAATTTACCCAAATTCATTGAATGCTTTGAAATATTTAAAAGAAAATGAAAAAAAAGTTGTATTTCTTGCAAATTCGTCAAGAAGAGTTAAGGATATGGCAATAAAGCTTAAACAAATCGGAGTTGAGCGAGAGCTTTATGATGGGATATTGACTTCTGGTGAAGTTATTTATCATGACCTTAAAAGTAAGGTAGAGCCTTTTTTTCAAAAGCTTGGAAGAAAATATTACTATATTGGTTCAAATAAAAATCGTCTTGCTTTTGAAAGTGCGGGATACGATTATGTTTCGGATTTATCTTTTGCTGATTTTATTGTTATTGGAGATATAATTGACAAGGACGATATGGTAAATAATTATATTCCGATGTTTCAAGAGGCTTTATCCCGTTCTTTACCTATGGTTTGTGCTGACCCCGACCGAATTTCGATGATATCTGGCAATATTCCTATCATGGGTCCTGGTTATGTGGCGGAAAAATATTCTAAAATGGGAGGATATGTTTTTTTCCGCGGCAAACCTAAATCAGAATCATTTAATTATTGTTTAGAAGGTATGGGAATTTCCGATAAATCAAAAATTTTGGTTATCGGAGATGGTTTTGAAACCGATATTATCGGCGGTCATTATAG